>JAZOMM010000106.1:0-2106 GCA_045653965.1 Christensenellaceae bacterium
CCTGGTAGCATATGAACTGCTTGAATTTTGTCCCCACTAACTTCAAAATTTAATACTTCATCTGTACCTATTTTTCTTTGTTGAATTAAGCCTTTACCTGCAACAACAATAAAGAATTCCCACTTTGTATTATGCCAGTGCTGACCTTTTGTAATACCTGGCTTAGAAATATTAATAGATACTTGTCCACATTTTTGTGTTTTTAAAAGTTCTGTAAAACTCCCCCTATCATCAATATTCATTTTCAAATCAAAGGCAACCTTTTCTTTAGGCAAATAACTTAAATATGTCGAATATAATTTTTTTGCAAAACTTCCTTTTGGAATTTCAGGAATAATCAAATTGTTTGGTTGGTCGTGAAAAGAATTGAGCAAATCAACGATTTCACCAAGTGTAACTTTGTGTGTTGTTGGAACAAAGTAATATCTTCCTTCAGCCTTTTCTATAGGATTAAGACCATCGTAATCACAGCGATGTCCTTTACCTTCTAACAGATCTAACATTTCGCAAACTAAATCATCTATATATAAAAGTTCAAGTTCTATAGCCCTATCGTTTACTGTTATAGGTAAATCGTTTGCTATATTATTGCAAAAAGTTGCAACTGCACTATTATAATTAGGTCTGCACCATTTACCAAAAAGGTTTGGAAAACGATATACACACACCTTTGCGCCTGTATCTAAAGAATAATCGAAGAAAAGTTCTTCGCCTGCTTTTTTGCTCTTACCATATTCACCATCAGCATAACGGCCAATAAGCGTTGCTTGAATTGATGATGAAAGCATAACAGGACATTTATTGGTATTGTCTTTTAATTTTTCAAGCAATGTAGAAGCAAAACCAAAGTTTCCTTGCATAAATTCTTCTTGCGATTGTGGGCGATTTACCCCTGCAAGATTAAAAACAAAATCTGCTTTAGCACAATATAAATCTAAATCTTCTAAACTGCTGTCAATATCATATTCGAAGATTTCTTCTATAATAAGATTTGGGCGAGTTTTATCTTTGCCATCTTTTATATTTTTCAAAGCGCTACAAAGATTTTTTCCAACAAAACCCTTTGCGCCTGTAACAAGTATTTTCATTACTTTATGTCCTTGGCAAGTTCTTCTTGAATATACTCTAAACTTGCAATTTTTTCTTTTGTTTGCTCAACCGTTAAAAGTTCTGTATTGTTTGAGTTGAACTCTGTTAAAGTATTACGCTCTTTATCACCTTGATTAATATACTTATCATAGTTAAGCCCACGCTTGTCGCAAGGAACACGATAGAAATTTCCAAGGTCTATAGCATTTGCACACTCTTCGTTAGTAAGAAGTGTTTCATACATTTTTTCGCCGTGGCGAATACCGATAACCTTAATGTTGTTTTTGTCGCCACCAAAAAGTTCACAAACTGCTTCTGCTTGAGTTTGAATTGTGCAAGCAGGTGCTTTTTGAACTAAAATATCACCACTTTCGCCATTTTCAAATGCAAATAAAACAAGGTCAACAGCTTCATCAAGTGACATAATAAAGCGTGTCATAGTCGGGTCTGTGATTGTTATTGGCTTTCCTAAACGAATTTGCTCTATCCATAGTGGGATTACGCTACCACGAGAGCACATAACGTTGCCATAACGAGTGCAACAAATCTTTGTCTTTTCTGGTGAAACTGTTCTTGATTTTGCGACTATAACCTTTTCCATCATCGCCTTTGATGTTCCCATAGCATTTACAGGATACGCTGCTTTATCAGTTGAAAGGCAAACGATATTTTTAACCCCAGCATCTATTGCTGCTGTTAAAACATTTTCTGTACCTAAAACATTTGTTTTAACGGCTTCTATTGGGAAAAATTCGCAAGAAGGAACTTGTTTTAATGCTGCAGCGTGGAATATGAAATCAACGCCGTGCATTGCATTTTTAACCGATGCTAAGTCACGCACATCTCCGATATAGAACTTGATTTTATCAGCCACTTCTGGCATTTTTGATTGAAATTCGTGGCGCATATCATCTTGCTTTTTCTCATCACGAGAAAAAATTCTAATTTCACCAATATCGGTTTTCAAAAACCTATTAAGAACGGCATTACCAAATGACCCCGTTCCCCCTGTAATTA
>JAZOMM010000107.1:0-10589 GCA_045653965.1 Christensenellaceae bacterium
TTACCTTTATTTTAAGTTTAATAACTTGTATATACGCATTATCTTCAAACAAAAATAGTCAAAGCAAGGCACTTTGGATAATCTTTTTGATTTTATTCTTTCCGTTTGCCTATATTTTCTATCTTGTAAGCGATGAAAGGCTAATTATGGTTGGCGCAAGAAGAAAATTCTTAAAAACATTTAACGCTAGTAAAGACTTATTAAAACCAGACTTAAAAGAAATTCAAAACAAAAACATATTAAACGATTGTGCATATTTATATAACGCAGGGGGATTTTTACCTTTTAATAACACCAAAGCCGAATATTTTTCATCTGGCTCAATGTTTTTTGATGACGTTATAGAAAAACTTAAAAAGGCAAAAAAGTTTATTTTTATAGAGTTCTTCATCGTGGCTGATGGGATACTTCTTGAAAGAATTTTAAGCGTTTTAGAGGGGCGTGCAAAAAATGGCGTGGACATAAGAATTATTTACGATGACATGGGCTCGCATAGGGTATTAAAAAGAAAAACAAAAAAAATGATAAGGCGTGCTGGCATAAAATTAGAGCCGTTTAACAAAGTGTTGCCATTTTTCTCTGCATCACTAAACTATCGTGACCATAGGAAAATTATTGTGGTTGACGGCGAGTGCGCATATACAGGTGGGTGCAACCTTGCCGATGAATATATAAACGTTAAACGCATTCACGGATATTGGAAAGATTCGGGCATAAGAATAGATGGCAAAGGGGTTAACTCTTTTACCCTTATGTTTTTAAGACAATGGGAATTTTTAGTGGGAAGCAAAGAAGACTTTTCTAAGTTTTTATTGCAAAAAACAAATGTTGATAGCCAAAGCATTTTTGTGCCTTATGCAGATGGATTAGATTACAAAGAAAATATCGCTAAAGGCGTTTATGAAAATATGATTGCTTGTGCAAAACAAAAGATATATATAATGACACCATATTTTATCGTTGACGACTACATTTTTAACATGCTAAAAGTAAAGGCTATGAGTGGGGTAGATGTTAGAATTATTATTCCCGAACTTCCAGACAAAGCCTTTGTGTATGGGGTGACTAGAAACAATGCCGAAAAACTTTCGCTTTGTGGCGTAAAAGTGTATTTAATGAAAAACTCTTTTGTGCACAGTAAAATTCTTTTAACAGAAAATAGCCTTGCTATAGGCTCGGTCAATATGGATTTAAGAAGTTTTTATCAGCAGTTCGAGTGTGGCGTGTTTACCGATGACGAAAGCGTTTTAGAAAAGGTAAACATAGACTTTGAAAATACTATCAATGACAGCCTTTTGATTACCGAAAAGAACAAACTTAGAAATCACCTAATATACCGAGCATTTGCAGGTATAATGCAAATTTTTGCACCATTTATGTAGTTTTTTTAACTTTTTTAAGTTTAAGGTTAATTTTTAACTTAGAGCGTATGTATTCGGTGGATATTAAGTTAAAGCCGATAAATAATAGTCCGTTAAAGAGTATCATAAGCACGCTACACACAAGAAGTGATAAAAACTCACCTAAAAATGCTAGCACAAGTCTTTCTAACATTAATCCAAAAAGCGTTGTAGGTATCAAAAGTAAAAATGACTGCCAAATAAATTTTAGATATTTAGGTTTTATCGCACAGTTTTTGTTTAGCAAAACTAAGTTTAGAACGGTTGTAATGCCATATATAGCACAAAAGCCTATAAGGAGAGAGTATATTCCACAAACGCTTGGCAAAAACCATATGCATAAAAGCATAACCATGCCACTGATGATATAATATAAAAGCGTTTTGTTTTCTAAACCCATTGAATTAAGCATACTTGTGGTAATGTTAGATATGCTCATAAAAAGCATTAAAAAAGCCGATGCCGTTAGATATGTGCCACATTCATAACTATTAAAAACTAAAATGCCTATTTCTTTTCCACAAACAAAAAAGATGGGGATAAAAAGACAAGTCAAAAGGGTTGTAAACTTTAAGGACTTTTCTATATCTCGCTTAAGGTAAAAATGATTTTTCTTATAAAAGTTTTCAGAAATTTCAGGCACTAAAACAAGAGTGAACGAGCCTATAAGGGTGGTAGGGATATATAATAGTGGTATTGCTTGCCCTACGCACGCACCAAAAGAAGCCATTGCTTGATTTTGTGATATGCCCGATGCCACAAGCCTTAGTGGAAGTATAATTGAAACTAGTGAAATGGTAAGTGAATTAGCCGTTCTCATGGCAGTTATAGGAAGTGCAGAAGTTAAAAGTGGCTTAAACTGACTTTTAGGGTTTTTAAGCCTATGCTTTCTAAAAAAGAAAACGATAGTGGCAAGTGTAAACGAAAAGATATAAGAGCATAAAACGGCAATGCCGGCACGGTATGCGCCTTCATAGACATCGGTTACACGGCTTATTAAGATTATGCCCACGATAATCATGCAAATTTCTTCTAAAAGTTCAATTATGTTATAAGGCAAAAAATCTTTATCACCCCAAAACACGCCACGAAGCACCGAATAAATAGAAGTGAAAATAAGCCCAGGTAAAACCACTAAAAAGATTTTTATGCATCTTGGGTCGGCAAACAAAAAGGAAAAGGTGTCGGTAAAAAGAAAAAACACTGCGCATACAGGCAAAACGATAACAAGGGTAAAGGCAAGCCCAGCAGATATAACCTTTTGTGCTTTTAGTTCTTGACCTTCTGCACGATATTTGGTCATAAGCCTTGAAACTGTTATAGGCGTGCCAGAAGCACAAATGGTAAGTAGCAAGGCAAACACCGAAAGAGCCACTTGATATAGCCCCATACCTTCTTCGCCTATCGTTCTCGATAAATAAATTCTATATAAAAAGCCAAGGAATTTTTCACTCATAGAAAAGATTGTAACTAAAGCAACCGTTTTAAAAAACTTTCTCATTATGCCCCCTAAATTAACTTGTCTTTATATTCTATTCGAGTTGAAAAGCAAATATAATAGTGGTATGAAAAAGTTTTTTTATCGTGTGCAAGAAGGCGACTCTCTTAACTTAATAGCACAAAAATTTAATGCACCTATAGGTAGGCTAATCTTTAATAATAATTTAACTAAAGAAGTTTTAGCAGGGGATATAATTTTAATTGAGCAGGCTGAAAATGTCTATCTAGTTAAGCCACTTGATACTATTGAAGGTATAGCAAAGAAGTTTAATAAAAACATAGAGCATATATTAGAAAAAAATCATCTTATGTACATATATGCAGGACTTTTAATAGAGATATGACTTAAAAGTAAAAAGCCCAAAGACATTGTAGTATGCCTTTGGGCTTAAAGTTTTATTTGTTGTTAGGTTATGGTGTAACTCTGTTGATGTCACGAGGGAACATAGTTGTTTCTCTAACGTTTTTAGCGCCGAGTAAGTGCATTGTAAGTCTTTCAAGACCGATACCTAACCCGCCGTGTGGTGGTGCACCGTATTTATGAAGCATAAGGTATGTTTCAAATTGGCTTGGGTCCATGCCACATTTAACCATCTTTTCAACTTGCTCGTTATAATCGTGAATTCTTTGGCCACCAGAAGTAATTTCAAGACCTCTAAAGAGTAGGTCAAATGAAAGTGTATATTCTGGGTCATTAGGGTCATCTTTTGTATAGAAAGGACGTTTTTTAGATGGATAGTGTGTAACGAACAAGAAATCGCTTCCAAGTTCTTTTTTAGCATACTTGCCAAGAAGTTCTTCTTCTGTTGGGTCAAAGTCTTTCATGTCTTGTGGTTGATACTTAAACTTTTTCATGATAAGTTCTTTTGCATCCATAAACTTGATTGAAGGAACTTCTGTTATTTCAGGCACGTCTATGTGTAGAATATCAAGTTCTTCAGCGTATTCGCTCTTAAGCAAGTTCATAATGTATTTTAGCACCATAACTTCCATGTTCATAATGTCTGTAAAGTCATTGATAAAGCCCATTTCAAAGTCCATAGAAGTATATTCGTTTAAGTGGCGAGAAGTGTCGTGGTGTTCTGCTCTAAACACAGGTGCAACTTCAAAAACTTTTTGATAAACGCCAACGAGTGCTTGTTTATAAAGTTGTGGAGATTGAGCAAGATAAACTTGCTTTCCAAAATAATCAAGTTTGAAAATATTTGTGCCACCCTCAGCGCCAGCAAAGTTAATTTTTGGCGAACGGATTTCGGTAAAGCCGTTTTGCATTAAACATTCTCTAAAGCCACGAGCAATGCCTTCTTGAACCTTAAATATAGCACGCTCTTTAGGGTTACGCATTGAAATAGGGCGTAAATCTAAAACTGTGCTAAGTCCAATGTTGTCAAGTTGTTTTTTATTGATAACGATAGGAAGGTTGTCTGCAGGGAGTGATAAAATTTCAATATTGTGCACTTGAAGTTCGTATCTTACGTTACCCTTAGCATCGGTGCTTTTAGCAACCTTGCCGTGAACCTTAACGCAGGCTTCTTCGCAAAGTTTATCGTCCCAACGATAAGAAGAAAATTCAGGTGCATATACGCATTGAATTAAATCTCTGTCAGTTCTAATAATAACAAAGGCAAATCCCGTCATTTCTCTAATACGGTGGATATACCCCTTTATAGCAACAACTTCGCCATCATAATCAGCAAACTGAGAGAATTTTATTGTGTCGCTAATAATGTTTCCACAAATCTTGTCCATATTAAGTCTCCTAGTATTTCACATAAATTCTATAATATGATATCATTATTTGGGGTTTTTATCAAGCAAAAAAGATAAAAAGTTTGCTAAAGGCAAAAAAAATAGTATTTTTTTGAGTAAAAAATATTGTAAAAATTAATAAAATGTGTTAATATATAGTTAATATAAGGTAAATATAATAGTAGGCATATATAACTTAGGAGTTTTTTAGTATGAAAATTGCCATTTCGGTAGAATCCACCAACGACTTATCAAAAGAATTATTACAAAAATATGATATCAAGGTTATACCATACCACATAACTCTAGGCAACAAAAGTTTTCTAGATGGCGAAATGTCTACTGTTGATTTATTCAATCACGTTGATGAAACAAAGGTGTTACCTAAAACAAACGCTATAAACGAGTTTGAGTTTATCGAATATTTTCAAAGCATTAAAAAAGATTACGATGCAGTAATTCATATTTCGCTTTCAAGTGCGCTTTCTTCATCTTGTGCAAACGCAAAGCGTGCTTCTCAAAACGTTGAAAACGTTTTTGTTATCGATAGCCAAAGTTTATCAACGGGTATAGGACTACTCGCAATATATGCAAGTGAACTTGCTTTAGAAGGCTTAGAGCCATCGATAATCGTTCAAAAAGTTCAAGAAAGAATTTGCGACTTGCAAGTGAGTTTTGTAATTGAAAGATTAGATTATCTCCATAAGGGTGGAAGATGTAACCTACTTTCACTACTCGGTGCAACTATATTTAAGATTAGGCCAAGAATAGTTGTTAAAAATGGCAAAATGTCTTCGGATAAAAAATATAAAGGCTCTATGGGTAAGGTTGTTAAAAAATACTGCGAAGACGTGCTTGAAGAAAATTCAAAGCCAGAACTTGACAAGGTGTTCTTAACTTATACAACAGCAACCCCTGAAATGATTGAACAAGCAAGGGCAGTTCTCGTTGAAAAAGGGTTTAAGAACATTTATGAAACACACGCAGGTTGCACAATCGCAAGCCACTGTGGTGCAAATACTTTGGGTATTTTGTTCTTTAACAGTCAAGAAAAATAAAACATACAATAAAAAGGGCAGTTTTATTTTTGATTTACATTATGATAAACAAACATACTCCACTTTTTAGGTGAAGGTTTTGTTTTATAAAATATTTTAGGAAAAACTTTTAAGGAGAAGATTATGGTAGATTTTATCAAGTCAGTTTTGTACATGTTTGGTAGTTTGTTTGGTTTTACTAGACCAGCCGTTTATGGTCTTGTGCTTATCCTTGCAATTATTTTTGTGGCTTGCATGTCTGTTTTTACAGTTGCAGTTATCAAAGAAAGCAAAAAGCGTAAAGCAAACAAAGAAGTTGAAGATGCTTGTGATGAGCAAGAAGAAGTTTCAGTGGCAACAGAAGTCGCTGAAGATTCAGTAGAAGTTGTTGAGGAAGCAAAAGAAGAAGTAGTTGCTGAAACTAATGAAGAAAGCGATAAACTTGCAATTAAAGCAAGATATATTCGTACATATATGGCTCGTTTAATTCAATCAGAAGATAGCGTTAAGGACATATACAATACGCTTAAAAATAAACTCCTTTCATATAAAAAGGTAAAGGCTCGTTTATCTAAGAAGAGAGAAACTTTCTATGCAGGAAGAAAAACTCTTGTTAAGTTTGATGTTAAGGGCAAAAAAGTTGATTTATACATAGCATTAAATCCAAGTGAATTTGCTGACAAGGCACAATTTTATAACTATGTAGATATTTCAGATAAAAATGCTGAAACACCAATGCTTATGAAAGTTAGTGGTCCTATCAAACTAAGAAGAGCATTAGAACTTATCGACATTTTAATGGGTAAAATGGATGTTGTTTTACTTAAAAACTATGTTGAACAAGATTTCCGTATGCCTTTTGAAACTACAGAAGCGTTGATTGAACATGGACTTATCAAGGACCTTGGCGAAGGTGAAAACGCAGAAGGAAACATCGAGGTTAAAGACGTGCAAAAAAAAACTAAAAAATTGAACGGAAAGTGGATTATTGAAAGAGAAAGCGATGATGAATTCGTTTCAAAACTCATTGCATCAAACGGTGAAGTAATGCTTACTAGCGAAATTTACACAACTGCAGATGGTGCTAAGAGTGGTATTGAAACAATTATTCGTAGCATTGCTAACGACAACTTTACAATCTATCAAGACAAAAATAAAAACTATTACTATAAAATTAGTTCAGCAAATAATCGTTTACTTTGCGCTGGCGAAATTTATAAGACTAAAGATGGTTGCCTAAACGCTGTTCAAAGTGTAAAGAGAATTGCAGAAGATTCACCTGTTTTAGATGAAATCAGAGAAGGTAAAGGCTATGCTCCTTATACACCAGCAGAACTTGATTTAACAGATGTTAAAAAGGGAACAAGTGGCAAGTGGCGTATCGTTCAATTAGAAAACGGCAGTTATTCTGCAAGACTTTTTGCTTCAAATGGTCAACTAATGCTTGCAACTGAACAAGTTACATTAGAAAAGAGCGCTAGAAACGCTATTGAAAGCGTAAAGAAAAATGCAGAAGAAGGCAACTTTATCATTGATAGAGATAAGTTCGGTAGATTTTACTATAAACTTCGCAATGCACAAAAATCAGTAATTTGTATGGGCGAAGCATATGAATCATTAGATTCTTGCGTAAGTGCAATCGAATCTGTTCGTCGTTTTTCTTTGACAGCCGTTTTAGTTGAAGAATAAAAATAAAAAAATTAAAAAAGCAGTTAAAAATATTTGACATTAGCCGTTAAAAGTTGTATTATATTAAGGCTTAAAGAAGAAGAAACCCTTCTCACCGACGCTAAATAAGGTCGTTCGGTTCAATACTTTTAATGGATATGTCCAAGTAAAATGTATTTTTTCGGGTTGTTTTCTTAAGCAACCCGTTTTTTTTGTTTCAAAAGGCGTTTGCCTTAATGGAAAATATTATTGAGAGGTATATCACTATTAAAAAAGAACATCAAATCAACACTGAGATTAGAGATAAAGAAGTTCGTTTAATCGGCGAAAATGGCGAACAACTTGGTATCGTTTCTTCTCGTGAAGCAATTGCAGTGGCAGAAGAAAGTGGTCTTGACTTAGTTAAGATTTCACCAAATGCCGTGCCACCTGTGTGCAAAGTTATGAATTATGGCAAATTTTTGTTTGAACAAAACAAAAAGGCAAAAGAGGCAAAGAAAAACCAAAAGGTTGTTGAAATTAAAGAAGTTTGGCTTTCTATGACAATCGACGTGGGCGACCTTAACGTAAAGGCAAAGCAAGCGCAAAAGTTCCTTAGCGCTGGCAACAAGGTTAAGGTTTCAATCAGAATGCGTGGCAGACAAATGGCACACTCTGAACTCGGCTTGGAAGTAATGAACAAATTTTATGAAATAGTTAAAGATTTCGGCACAATGGAAAAGAATCCGCTTACAGAGGGCAGAAACATCTGGATGGTGCTTGCGCCAACTAAAGCGTAGACTTATAAAATTATATTAACGGAGGGTACAAATATGCCTAAAATGAAAACTAAGAGTGCAGCAAAGAAACGTTTTAAAGTGACTGCAACAGGCAAAGTAAAAAGAGCTTGCTCAGGCAAGAACCACATTTTAACTAAGAAAGACAGAAAGAGAAAGAATCGCTTGTGTGAAGGTGCATATGTAGATGTAACACAAGAAAAGACAGTAAAGACGCTTATTTACAATAAGTAATTTAGAATAAGGAGAATTTATCATGCGTATTAAAAGAGCTGTTAACGCTGTAAAGAAGCGTAGAAAAATATTAAAACTTGCCAAAGGTTATTTTGGTGGCAGAAGCAAGAGATATAGAGTAGCAAGAGAAGCCGTTATGAAGGCTCAACTTTATGCTTACTATGGCAGAAAGGCAAAGAAAAGAGATTTCCGTTCTTTATGGATTGCAAGAATCAATGCTGGTGCAAGACTTAACGGTTTATCATACAGCAAGTTGATGTTTGGTCTTAAAAAGGCTGGCATCGAACTTAACAGAAAAGTTCTTGCTGAAATCGCAGTTTCTGATGCTGCTAGCTTTGCTGCTCTTTGCGAAAAAGCAAAGGCTAATATCTAATATAAATGTAAAGCCTACCTTAAATTAAGATAGGCTTTAATTTGATTTTATGATTAGTTCAACTCAAAACACACTCATCAAAGAAATTCGCTCTCTAAAAGACAAAAAGTTTCGTGATAAACTCGGCGTTTTTGTGCTTGAAGGCATTAAGCCTGTTAAAGAGGCCATTGAGTTAAACCTTGCAATTAGGGAGATTATTTGCACTGAAAAAACTTTTTCCTTATTTTCACCATGTAACTACAAGGTGGAAGTTGTTAGCGAGCAAGTTTTTAAGTCTATAAGCGAAGAAGTAACCCCACAAGGCGTTCTTGCAATCGTTTATAAACTGCCTTGCGATATAGAAAAGGCAAGTGGCAGTTGTCTATTGCTCGATGGCGTTTCTGACCCAGCAAATGTGGGCGCCATAATAAGAACTGCTGCTGCAAGTGGTTTTAATGAGATATATCTAACAGGGACTTGTGCAGATGCCTATTCGCAAAAGGCAGTTAGGTCTAGTATGAGTGGGATTTTTCGTGTAAAGGTTATGCGTGGTGAATTAGATAAAATTTTAAGCGCAATAGACCTTCCAATAGTCGTTGCAGACATGAACGGACAAGACGTATTTAACTTAAAGTTAAATAAAGAAGTTTGTTTAGTTATCGGCAACGAAGCAAATGGTGTTAGCGACTTTTTGAAAGAAAAGGCAAACCTAACGGTAAAAATTCCTATGCAAAATGGTGTTGAAAGTTTGAACGCAGCCGTTTCGGCAGGCATTTTAATGTATGCCTTAAAAACAAGGCTCTGTCCTATAACATAATTGAATAATATCAAAATTGAATTTTGTATAAATCAATTATTCTCTGTGACATAGCCAAAAACAAATAAATAATTTACATACTGATTAGGATATAAGGAGAAATATATGTCAGGACATTCTCATGCAGCCAACATCGCTGCAAAAAAAGCAAAGACTGATGCTGCAAAGGGCAAAATTTTTACAAAAGTAGGTAGAGAAATTGCAGTTGCTGCAAAATCTAACCCAGACCCTAGCACAAACTCTAAACTTGCAGATGCTATTGCAAAGGCAAAAGCAGTTAATATGCCAAACGACAACATTAAAAGATGTATTGCAAAGGCAGCAGGTGAACTTAGTGGCGCTAACTATGAAGAATTAACATATGAAGGTTATGGCCCAGCAGGTAGTGCTATTATCGTTAAGACTTTAACAGACAATAAAAATAGAACTGTAGATTTTGTTAGAACGGCAATGAAAAAGCACGGTGGTTCGTTAGGTAATGCTGGTTGCGTTTCTTTCACTTTCTCAAATCTTGGTGTTATCGTTATTGAAAGAACTGCAGACCTTGATGAAGATACAGTTATGGAATATGCTTTAGAAGGTGGCGCTGATGACTTTATTCCAGAAGACGATGCTTTCATTGTTCACACATCGGTTTCAAACTTCTCTGCTGTAAGAAAATATCTTGAAGATAAGGGACTTAACTTCTTCGAAGCACAAATCGAAATGGTTCCACAAAACAAAATTACTCTAGATGGCGAAGAACTTGCTAAGTTTAATAGACTTATCGATGCTTTAGAAGACCTTGATGACGTTCAAAACGTTTACCACAACGTTGAACTTCCAGACGAAGAATAATTTTAAAAAACTTTATATAAAGAGTATAAAAAATCTTTTAATTGCCAAACTAATTTTATCGGTGGTGAAGATAAGTTTATATAGGCTTATCACAAATTTTAATAACAATTACTGCCGTTAAAATATCCACAAAATTGTTCGGCAGTATCACTCCACAATCTTGTGGAGTGAAGGGGCGTTTTATCGCCCTTTCTTATTTTTAAAAATTGTTGCAATTTT
>JAZOMM010000108.1:0-7228 GCA_045653965.1 Christensenellaceae bacterium
TGTTTAAGCCTATCCTTGTTTTTACCGTGACTATTTTGCCACTTTTTGCGCACTCAGATATTATTTCACTCGCTTTTTTTAGGTCGTTAAGTAAGGCACTGCCTTCGCCGTTTCTATATACTTTTGGCACAGGACAACCCATATTTATATCGACAATTTTAAAAGGTGACAAATATTCACTTTCGCAGGCACTACGCATATAGTATGGCTCGCATCCAAAAATTTGAACTGCCGTGCTTTCAATGTCATCACCACAATAAAGCAGTTCTTTTGAGCCTTGACTTTGATACATAAGCCCCTTAGCACTTACAAGTTCGGTAAAGGCTAGCCCTATCCCACACTCTAACTGAAGTTTTCTATAAGGATAGTCCGTATAGCCTGCCATCGGTGCTAAAAGCACATTATTTTTGACATATAAATTGCCCACTTTTAGTTGTTGCGTTTTCATTTTGCCTTCCCTTTTTTGATATCAATATTAAGTTTATCAAACATACACTAAAATAGCAAGCAATTATTGCCACTGCCGAGCCATAAATATTTAATTTTTTATTGCTGAGTAAAATTAGGTTTAATATGGTTTTTATAATTATGCCTATACCTAATGTTTTAACAGGCGTATAAAGTTTGCCACTGCCTATAAGCACGGCATTGGTTGATTGAACTAATGACAGCAAAAGTACACAAGGTGAACATATAGTGAGTAGTTTTATAGCAATGCCCTTTTGAATATTAGGCAAATTATTAAAAAGCAAGTTAATAGTAAAAGGCGCAAAAACACTTAAGAATATAGCACAAGGCAGTGCAACAATGGTTGTTAAAATAATTACTTTTATTGAGCGAGAATTTATTTCGGTTTGTGTTTTACAACTAGATACCGATGGCACTGCCACAGTTGAAATGCCATAGCACACCGAAACGGGTAAATTTATTACAGTCATAACCACACCAGATAATAATCCATAAAGTGCCGTTGCACTAGCAGTGTATCCCTTTAATATATTGATAATCACAAAACTATCTATCACTTGTGATAGTGGAAGCAATATCCCCACCAAAGTGATTGGAATTGTGGTTTTTATAATAGTTTTTGCATCATTTATAAAAGAGCCTTTTTCTAAGGTTGTTTGGATAGGTCTTCTCGATGAAAAATTTTTATATTTTAGATATAAATAAATTAGTGCAACAAGTTCTGAAATGGTTATCGCAAGGGTTGCCCCACCTACGCTGAGCGAAATGTTTGGAAAAAAGGCGTTTATAAATATTAGTCCAAAAACTAATTTTATCCCCTGCTCTATTATTTGCGAAATTGCTGTTGGACGCATGTCTAAATAGGCTTGAAAATACCCCCTAAAGCATGATATCACCGAAACGAGCATTATTGCTGGCGATAAAAATAAATATGCCGTTTTTGCACTTTCATTGCCTTGAAGTTTTGCTAAATTCGAAGAAAAAACAGCCATAAAAATCGATGCTAAAATGCCGAGTGATAAAAAAAGTTTTATGCTACTATTTAGAAGCCGTTTTGCCACGCTGTCCTTATCTTCTTGCATTGCAATAATTCTAGATAATGCACTTGGAAGCCCTGCCCCAGAAAAATCAAGAAGAAGTGCATAGATAGGAAAAACCATTTGGTATAGCCCAAGCCCTAAACCACCAAGTTTGTTGGTTAGTGGTATTCTATAAACGGCACCTAAAAATTTGGCAATAAACGTGCCTATTCCAAGCCACAGTGCACCACTAAATAATGTGTTTTTAATTTTCATATGTACAAATGACCACGAATAAAAATTCGTGGTCATTTTAACGGATAAGTCACTCAAATTGTTTAGATAAAAATAATGCCCCTAATTGAACAATTTTTATATCTTCTGCCTTAAATCTTGATGATTTATCGCTGTCAAAAAGGATACAAGCACCATAGCAATCGCCACTTGATATTATTGGAACGATTATTTGATTTTCTAATTCTAAATCAACCCCATCAATTATGGGGATTATAGTTCCACCATCAGTTCTTGACGAAAAAATGCTTTTTCTTTCTTTTAAGACTTTTTCTAAATTGTTAGTTATTGTTTTGCCGATAACATCTTTCATCTTACCTTTTGAAAGGTATAAAACCGAATCATTGTCAGTTATTAAGCAAGTCTTTTCAGTTATTTCTTCTATGCCATCTGCAACAATTTTTACAAAATCGTTTATCGATGATATAGGCGAGTATTTCTTTACTACTAGATTATCTTTATCAGTATAAATCTCTAATGGGTCTCCCTCTTTAATTCTAAGCGTTTTGCGAATTTCTTTTGGGATAACAACCCTTCCTAACTCATCTATCCTTCTAACAATTCCCGTTTCTTGCATATTGACCTCCGTCTAAAAGTATTATGTGAAGGTTTTTGTCTTTTATGCAAGGTAACAAAAATATTTTTTTAATTCAAAAAAAGCAGAGTTAAATTTCTCTGCCTTTTCTTGTTTTTTTAATTTATTAAATTGCTTTTTTAGTTTTGCCAAGCACTTGGCGTTGTTCTATTTTTCTTAAACCAATCGGTATCTTTTAGCACTGCGTTTGTCACCGAACAATTTACAGCAATCTTATCTTCATCTGAAACCACTATAA
This sequence comes from Christensenellaceae bacterium, assembly GCA_045653965.1. Taxonomy (GTDB): domain Bacteria; phylum Bacillota; class Clostridia; order Christensenellales; family Borkfalkiaceae; genus UBA1259. Next base: position 2,615 of record JAZOMM010000108.1, read on the forward strand.
TATTTCCATTAAGCCCTATATACTCATTACCATTAGTTAAGTCAGGGTCACAAGTGCTTACAACATAAACTTGGTCGGTGTAAACACTTATATTATTGATTGTTTCTTGATGTGGAAATCCGTAACCATCGCCATATTCAGGCTCTGCAGCACAACAAGTGATTACTACCTTTTTAGGTCTAATTACTTGCAAGAAATCTGGGTTGCTTGAAGTCTTAGAACCATGGTGTCCACTTTTGTATAACTCTACTTGGGGCAAGTTGTTATATTGAACTAAATACTCTTCTCCCTTCTTTTCTAAATCCCCTGTGAATAAAAAATTTCTATCGCCATGAGTAAACATAATACATACTGAATAATTGTTTTCAACACTAGTCGTATTCTCATAATAATAGTTATACAAAATATTCATAGTGATGCCATCGGCAAGTTGATAACTTTTTTTAGCACCTTCTTTAGTTTGATTATAACACTCTAGCGCTGTAAAATGAACAGCACCTTCACTAACTTCATTATCACGCTTTTCTACATATCTATGATAAGTAGCAGTAGTCTTATTTGTTTGTGGAAAATCTATAATAACACCGGTTGTATAATAGTCAAATATACTAGTATTTTCTTTTGTAGTGCCTGCAAAACCTGCAATATGGTCTGCATCTGCATGGGTTGCTATTATATATTCTAATTTTCCATCCGTACAATACTGATTTACATAATCTTTAATTTCATCCACACTGTTAGTTTCACTGCCAGCATCAATCAATATGTCGTTATCGCCTGCTTTTATGTAAACGCTATCGCCAGAATGGTCGTTGCCAAGCATCATAAAATGAAAAGACAACTCGCCTTCTATTGGAACTAATGGCTTTTTCTTATAGTAATTTTCATAATAATAGTATGCACCAGATAAAATAGCAACTACCAAAATGAAAATTATAAACTGACCTAGCGTAAGTTTTTTCTTTTTATATCTTCTTCTAGCCATTCTTTATTCCTTATAATAAATGTTCCCTTAAAAATTCGTTTGGATTTGGTGAAAGATAACTTAGTGGTATGTCAAACACAGTTAAACAACCTGTTTTTCCTTCTTTTGCAAGTTTTGAAATTGCCCTTGCATAAGCAGTTAACACGCTTGCAGTAAACTCTGGGTTAGAATCGAGTTTAAGTGAAAATTCAACAAGATGCGAATTTTCTTCTGTGGTCTTTCCTGAACGGAAAACAAAACCACCGTGAGAGAGTTTCTTTTGCATTTCTTTCACTTCTTCATCGGTTACAAAATTAACGATAGTATCATAATCAGCAAAGTAGTTTGGCATATTTTTAATTTGGCTTTCTATTAATTGCTTATCTGCACCTTCTTCTACTGCAACAAAGCATTCTCTAAGATGCTTTTCTCTTGTTGAAAGATTTGGGTTTAAGCCACTTCTTACGCTTTCTAACGCCTCATCTTTTGGAATTGTATATTGAATGCCATTTTTAACGCCGTTTATTCTTCTTATTGCATCGCTATGACCTTGAGACACGCCCTTACCCCAGAAAGTATAGTCATTTCCATCAGGTAAAACTGCACCGAGTAGCATTCTCATTATAGAAAATAAACCTGGGTCCCAACCGATGCTTATCGCTGAGAGTGTGCCGTTTTCTTTTGCTACCCTATCAAGTTTTGCAAAGTATTCTGGAATTTTTGCGTGTGTGTCAAAAGAATCTACCGTATTAAAGTCTCTAAGTAGTTCTGCCGTTGTGTTTGGAAGGTCTGTTGCACTGCCACCACATAGTAATAGCACATCAATTTTTCCCTTAAAATTTCTTAAATCATGTATAGAGTAAACAGGAAAGTTAACTGCAAGTTTAAGTGATTGTGGGTCACGACGAGTAAATACACCCACGCATTCCATATCCTTTGCCTTATCAACTGCAAGGCATACGCCCCTTCCTAAGTTTCCATAACCTACGATACCAACTTTAATCATTTTATCACCTTTAGTTTTATGTTTTTATTATATTTTACTATTTTGTTTAAGCTTTGTAAACTCATTTAACAAAAGTATTTTTTATACGCCTTATTAGAATAATTTAACTATTTATTAAGTCATATTTTGCTAAAAAAATACAAATTTTATCTTTTGATTAATTATATAATGAAAATTAACTTTAGTCAATATCAAGGGAGAAAATATTTTGATGAAAATTAGAAAAAGTCTTGATTTTATTACCGTTACTAAATACACCATTTTATTTGTTTTGTTTTATGTTTTTAACAACCTAGAAGTTGTCGTTTTGCCCTATTCTTCTGCAATATTTGTTTGTGCACTACTTTTTAACTTTTCGCTTGTATTTACACCAATACTTTATTTAGGCTCTTTTATTCTTTGTGGCGAAATGGGGCTATTAGCAAGCGGTGGTGTGTTTGTGCTTGTTATTCTACCCATAACCTTAGTGTATAAGTCTTTTAAGCCCAAAAACTATTACGAATTTGTTGCATATACACTTATCGGCATGCTTGGTTTTATTTTTTTGGGAAACACCCAAACTCAAGTTCTTTTAGAAAAGCGTATTTTGACTGCAATTCTTACAACATTTTTGTCTTTTTTATGCATTATTGTTGCACACTCTTTAATGCAAAAGGGATTTAAATTTAAACTCGACTTTGAAGAAGTTTTTGCTATAGGCGTTATGACTGCTATTTTAGGACTTGGGATATGCAACACCTTTTCACCATTTATTTATAAATGTATTTGTGTGTTTTTAATTTTATCGTCGTGCTATGTGTTTAGGCGTGGCTTAGGCAGTATTTTTGGAAGCGTGTTTGCTTTAGGGCTTGCTATTTATTATAACGATATAAACTATGTTTCGATATTTTTAGTTTATGGCATTTTTAGCGAGTGCTTTATTGGCGTTTCAAGGTATTTATCGGCTATAGCAATAGTGCTTTGCGATTACCTTCTTCAAGTTGCTTTTTCTATCTATGCAAGTTATACCTATTTACATTTTATAAGTGTTTTACTAGGAAGTGTGTGCTTTTGTGTTTTGCCAACTCAAATTTTAAACGCCTTTAAAGATAAACTTTACGCATTTAGAGAAAAACAACTTGTAAAACAATGTATAAATCGCAACAGAAGTGTGCTATCTAATAAACTTTTTGACCTTTCTAGTGTCTTTTCGGAAATTGCAAACTCATTTAACCTGCTTAAAAAACAAGATATTAGTCAAGATGGTGCTAAAAAGATTATGCAAAAGGAAATTTTGGGTTCTGTGTGCCGTCAATGTATGAATTATGATAGATGTAAACCAAATGAAAGGGCTATAAGTTCGGCAGTTGGAACAATGCTTGATATCGGCTTTGCTAAAGGTAAACTTTCGCTTATTGACCTGCCAAAAGAACTTGCAACCACTTGCGTTCACCCCAATAATATTTTATACGGCTTAAACAAAATGCTTGCCGATTATAGAGCAAAACTAATAGAAAATGCAAATCTTGGCGTTGGCAGAGATTTAATTGCCTGTCAGGCACTTGGCATTTCTGAAATACTACGCGCACTTGCATTAGAGTCTGGTAGTTTATTAAAATTTAACAATAAACTTGAAAAGCAACTAACAACTAATCTATTTAAGGCTGGGTTTATTATAACCGAACTGCTTATCTATGGAGAAAGTGATAGGCTTAGCGTTAGCATGGTTATCGCCATGAAAGAATATTCGTTTTTTGAACTTCAAAATGTGGTGAGTAAAACGTTAGGAGTTAAAATGGCTATTGATGACAAGACTTCTATCAGCGAAGAAAAGGAATATATTACCTTGAGAAAAAGCGATGAATACGATGCTGTGTTTGGAATTGCAAAAGCCACAAAAGATGGCTCAGCAAAAAGTGGCGACACCCACTCTATGACAAAGATTGCTTGCGATAAGTTTTTGGTTGCCCTTTCTGACGGCATGGGAAGTGGAAATGATGCCGAAAACGTTTCTTCTACATCGCTATCCTTAATTGAAAGTTTTTATAAGTCTGGTTTAGATGACCATTTGATATTAGAAACAGTAAACAAACTGCTTACGATTAACACCGAAGATTATTTTACTGCCCTTGACATATCTATTATCAATCTTAAAGATTGCACGGCAAGTTTTATTAAGTTTGGCTCGCCTTACGGCTTTATCATAAACGATAATGGTATTAAAATAGTTGAAGGAAACACCCTGCCACTTGGCATTATCGATGGCATTAAGCCATCTATTGCAACCACCGAACTTAATGACGGCGATATGGTTTTGCTCGTTACCGATGGAATTAGTGATGCCTTTGATAGTTCGGGAGAAATGATAGAATTTTTAAGAACGCTTCCTGCAAAAAACCCACAAACACTTGCTGATGATATCTTAAATCACGCAATAAGCCTTAATGGTGGACAAGTAAAAGATGATATGACGGCACTTGCTGTTAGAGTTTATAAAAAAATGGCAAGTTAGATATTGACAAAAAAATAAAGCACTTATCTCAAGGGTAAGTGCTTTTTTCTTAAATTTTATGGAATTTTTTACTTAAAATATTTGCATTATTTTTGCTTCTTTTTCTTTATAATCTTTATAAAGTTCTTGATAAGAAGATGGTTTTGCTTTATA
>JAZOMM010000109.1:0-3670 GCA_045653965.1 Christensenellaceae bacterium
CACCATAGCAAATGGTGGAAAAATAATTGGTCAAGCCAATTACGACAAAATATTTGAAAATTTTTATAAAATAGATAGCAGTGGAAGTGGGCAGGGAGTTGGGCTTGCAATAGTTAAAAAGATAGTTGAACTTCATAATGGGAGCGTGTCTGTTTTTAGTGAAAATGATAGGACAAAGTTTACCATAAAATTGCCACTATAATTAACCTAAAAAATTTAACAATTTTTTATATAATAATAGGTAAATAATTGCCATAAAAAATTAATTGTGGTAAAATCGTAAATAGTTAGTATATATTATGTCAAGGAGAGAAGAATATGTCAAATTTAAAGGTAGGTTTTGGTAGAGTAAATAGCACTCCATCAATGGGCATTGATGTTAACGGATATTTCAAAGTTCGTAAGGCAGAAGGCGTTTTAGATGAACTTGAAGTAAATGCCGTTGCCATTTCAGATGGCAATAAAACGGCACTTCTTATTGCAGTTGATGTTGTTGGCATTGCGGGTGTTTATTATCCAGACTTTATTAAAGCGATAAGTGAAAAAACAGGGCTTTCAGAACAATCGATATTCCTTCACTGCACACACACTCACACAGGCCCATCAACAGGTGTGGCTAATGGTGGCGAACAAGCACAAAAACTCGTTGATGATTATAGGGCATTTTTGATATCAAGATGCGTTGATGTGGCGAGTTTTGCACTAAATGACTTAAAGCCAGCAAAAATGGGATATGGCGTTTCAAAAGCACCAAATGTTGCGTTTATTAGAAGATATCGCATGAAAGATGGCAGTGTTAAAACAAACCCAGGTGTTAATAACCCAGATATTTTGCACCCAATCGGCGAAGTTGATGATAGTGTTAACGTTATTCGTTTTGATAGAGAAAATGCAGAAACGGTTGTGGTTGTAAACTTTGCAAACCACCCAGACACAGTTGGTGGAAACCTTATTTCAGGGGACTGGCCAACACTCACAAGGCACTTTGTTGAAAAGGCAATCGATAACACAAAATGTATATTCTTTAACGGCGCACAAGGTGATGTAAACCACGTTAACGTTCATCCAACAAAAGGTGATTTTAACGATATGTTCAATGATTTTGACGGATGCTCACGTGGATATGGTCACGCAAGACACGTGGCAAGAGTTGTTGCTGGTGCAGTTATGCAAATTTACGATAAGGTAAACTACACTGATGAAACAGAAGTTAGATGCTTAAAAAGGATATATGATATTCCAGCAAATCTTCCTGACCCAAAAGATATGCCACTTGCAAAAAAATATTATGAGTTGCATCAAGCAGGCAGAGATGATGAAATACCATATAAAGAAATGATGCTTACAACCGTCGTTGCAGAAGCAGGAAGAATGGTTAGGCTAGAAAACGGCCCAGAAAACTTTGAACTTCCATTTACTGCAATTGCAATCGGTAAAGTTGGATTATTTGGCGTTCCAGGTGAACCATTTAACGGAGTAGGCAAGGGCGTAAAACAAACGGAAGGATATGACTTAATAATTCCTTGCTGTATAGTAAACGGCTATCGTGGATACTTCCCAATGCAAGATTCTTATGATGAAGGTGGCTATGAAGCAAGAAGTTCAAACTTTAAAGCAGGTGCTGCAGAAAGAATTATTGCTTATGGCAAAGAAATGCTGACAGAGATTAAAAGATAGGAGAAAATAGGATAAATATGGCAAATTTAAAAGTTGGTTTTGGTAGAGTTAATATTACTCCTCCAATGGGCATATTTGTTGCTGGTTATGCAGTAAAAAGATATGCTGACGGAGTTTTAGATGAATTAGAAATAAATGCTATTGCTCTTGATGATGGGAATAAAAAAGTAGTTATGCTTTCTATAGACAACATAGGCATAGCAAAAGTTTATTATGAAGAATTCAAAAACGCCATTTGCGAACAAGTGGGTTTAAAAAGAGAAGAACTATTTATTCACTGCACACACACCCACACAGGCCCAGCGCTAAGACCTGTTAGTGGCGAAGAAGAATTGAAAATGGTTGAAACTTATAAAGCCTTTGTCATCAAAAGATGCGTTGACGCTAGTAAATTTGCACTTAATGATTTAAAACCAGCAAAAATGGGTTATGGTATGGCAAAAGCGCCAAACATTGCATTTATTAGAAGATATCGCATGAAAGATGGCAGTGTAAAAACAAATCCAGGCGTTAATAATCCAGATATACTTCATCCTATTGGAGAAACAGATGATAGCGTTAGCGTTATCCGTTTCGATAGAGAAAATGCTGAAACTATCGTTGTTGCGAACTTTGGTTGTCACCCAGATACTGTTGGTGGATGCAAGATTTCTGCAGACTGGCCGGGCTTTACAAGGCGTTTTGTTGAAAAGGCAATCGACAACACAAAGTGTATATTCTTTAACGGCGCAGAAGGTGATGTAAACCACGTTAACGTTCATCCTACAAGTGGCGACTTTAACGATATGTTTAACGACTTTGATGGATGCTCTCGTGGATATGGCCACGCAAGACATATGGGAAGGGTTGTTGCAGGTGCAGTTATGCAAGTTTATGATAAAGTAAACTACACTGATGATACTGAAATTAAATGTTTGCAAAGAACATATGATATTCCAGCAAACGTTCCAGACCCAAAAGATATGCCACTTGCAAAGAAATATCACCAATTGCATTTAGCAGGCAAAGATGAAGAAATTCCATATAAAGCAATGATGCTTACAACGGTTGTATGTGAAGCAGCAAGAATGGTAAGACTTGAAAATGGTCCTGAAAGTTTTCCATTTTTAATTAGTGCAATAACAATTGGTAATATTGCACTACTTGGTATACCAGGCGAACCATTTAACGGCATAGGCAGTGCGTTAAAGAAAACAGAATGCTATGATATGATTATGCCTTGCTGTTTAGTTAATAGCCACGAAGGTTATTTCCCAATGCAAGACTCTTATGATGAAGGTGGCTATGAAGCAAGAGTTTCTAACTTCAAGGCTGGCGTTGCTGAAAAGATTATTGCTTATGGCAAGGAAATGTTAGCAGATTTAAAAAAATAATAATATAATAAATATAAACGAATATTTATCAAAGAGCAAGGGCAAAACCCTTGTTTTTTGATGAGAAAAAGGAAAAGATTATGGAGATATTATTAAGTTTAGCAATAGCATTATTTGCAGGGCTAATGCTTTCAAGAGTTGCAAAATTATTTGGGCTTCCTGCAGTAACGGCATATTTAGTTGCAGGAATACTCATCGGTCCATATTGCTTAGGAAAACTTGGTGTTCAAGGTTTAGGCTTTTCACATGGACTACTTGAAGATATGGGCATAATTTCAGATGTTGCACTTGGCTTTATCGCCTTTGCAATAGGTAATGAATTTAGGCTTTCACAATTAAAAACTATAGGCAAGCAAGCAACAATAATCGGTATTTTGCAAGCAATTATAACAACGGCAATCGTTGACATAGCGCTTATTTCATTACACTTTATCATACCTGATAAATTTCCAATGTCGGCAGCAATTATCATGGGTGCAATAGCAGCAGCAACAGCCCCAGCAGCAACACTTATGGTTGTTCGTCAATACAAGGCAAAAGGTCCTGTAACTGACGTTTTACTTCCTGTAGTTGCTCTCGATGATGCTGTTGGTCTTGTAATTTTTTCAATTTCATTTGGT
>JAZOMM010000110.1:0-2630 GCA_045653965.1 Christensenellaceae bacterium
TACATATAATATTTGCCTAAACTTTAAGGGCAAGGAATATAAAAGCACTTTTAAGTTAAACGCCGTTTCGCACACCCTAACGGCTATTATACCAGTTGATAACTTTAACTTAAACGAGTTTGAAATTACACTTTCTTATTCATCAACAAATCAAGTTGTAAAAATGAAATCTACCCTTCCAAAAGGCACCATTTCATATTCGAAAGCACTTGAATACTTGCAAAAACATCAAAGTGAACTTGTGAATTCATATTATAAAAATGGTGAATTTTGTGGCGAAATTTGTGCTAGAGTTCTTGTTAAAGACGACCACCCTTATTGGTATATCGGTTTAAGCAATGCTGAAGGCACAAAAGCACTTTTAATTGATGGAAAGTCAGGCAGTGTCCTTGCCGTTAGAGATATTTTTTAACATTTAATTATCCCTAAAAAATGCACATATAGTGATGCAATAACAATGCAAAAAGCGACCGAATTGGTCGCTTTTTTTCATATCTTTATTCTTCAATCATATAAACTTTTTTCATTACAACAGGCTCTACAGGAACGTCATCATAGTAGCCCCAACTCGTTGTTTTAACGCTTGCAATATCAAGAACTGCTTGCATACTTTCTTCATCGCACACCCTTCCAAACGCTGCATATTGAGCATCGAGATATGCTTGGTCATCAGCGCAAATAAAGAATTGTGATGATGCTGAGTTTGGAACCATTGTTCTTGCCATTGAGATAACGCCCGGAGCATGGTGAAGGTCGTTTTTAACGCCGTTCATAGCAAACTCGCCCTTGATTGTCCTTGGGGCTTTTTTCTCTTTCAATCCGTTGTCATAGGTAAAGCCACCACCTTGAATCATAAAGCCTTCGATTACTCTATGAAAGCATAGTCCGTCATAAAAACCACTCTTTACAAGGTCAACAAAGTTGTCAACTGTGATAGGTGCGTGTTCTGGATATAATTCTAAATTGATTTTTTTGCCGTCAGCAAATTCTATACATACCTTTTTCATATTTTTCACCATTATTTTTTAATGTTAAAGTTGTCTTTAAGTGACACGATTTCGCTTAAGATTTCTTTGCCCTTTACATTAAGACGCTTAAAGTATCCTGTACGGATAAGTTGATAGCAAGTATCTTTGTCATTTTCATAAACATAAGGCTCAACCTTGCCGTTAAATATCTTAACGCTTTCAGTATTCATTCTTTCAGAGAAGTCTTGACCTGCATATTCTTCATCTTTAAGTAAATGTCCGTATTGGCGAATTTCCGTGTCCACACAAGTATCTGCATTTACCCATTGGATAACGCCCTTACATTTAATTCCAGAAGTATCACTTCCACTCTTGCTTTCTGGGAAGTAGGTGCAAAGAATTTCTTTTACTTCGCCATTGTCAACAAGGATAACGTCATCGCACTTAACGATATATGCACCCTTAAGTCTAACGTAGCCGTCCTTTTTCAACCTGAAATATTTTGGTGGTGGGTCGAGCGAGAAGTCATCTGCATCGATATATAAATTCTTAGAGAATTCAATTTCACGAGTGCGCTTAATTTCTTCGTTAGGGTTAATTTCAAACTCTGCCATTTCGCTCTTGCCATCTGGGTAGTTTGTGATTGTGAGTTTTATAGGTCTTAAAACAGCCATTGCACGCTCTGCATGAATATTTAGATATTCTCTTATGCATGCTTCTAAATAACTGATTTGAACTTCAGAATTAGCCTTGCTAACGCCAATTCTTGCACAAAAGTCCTTTAATGCTTCTGCAGGGATACCCCTATTTCTAAGCCCTGTTAGTGTTGGCATTCTTGGGTCGTCCCAACCATCAACCGAGCCATCTTCTACGAGTTTTTTAAGGTAACGCTTACTCATAACAAGGTTTGTTACGTTAAGTCTTGCAAACTCGATTTGTCTTGGCTTTGGATTAAATCCGAGTTCAATTCCCACCCAGTCATAAAGTGGACGATGGTCTTCAAACTCTAAAGTGCAAAGTGAGTGTGTGATGCCTTGCATATAGTCGCAGATAGGGTGCGCATAATCGTACATAGGATAAATGCACCACTTATCACCTGTTCTGTGGTGTGTTTGGCGAAGTATTCTATAGATAACAGGGTCACGCATATTGATGTTTGGAGAAGCCATGTCGATTTTAGCCCTTAAACACTTTTCGCCGTCAGCGAACTTGCCGTTTCTCATTTCTTCAAAAAGTTTAAGGTTTTCTTCAACGCTTCTATTTCTATATGGGCTTTCCTTTCCTGCTTCTGTTAATGTACCACGATTTTTGCTTATTTCTTCAGGTGTCATATCGCAAACGAAAGCCTTGCCCTTTTTTATAAGTTCAACGGCAAAGTTATAAATTTGCTCAAAATAATCTGATGCATAATTTTCTTTATCCCAAGTAAAGCCAAGCCACTTGATGTCGGCTCTTATAGCATCAACGAACTCGGTTTTTTCTTTAGAAGGGTTTGTGTCATCAAAAAATAGATTGCACTTGCCATTATATTTTTGCTTCATGCCAAAGTTGATGCAAAGGCTCTTTGCGTGGCCTATGTGTAAATATCCGTTTGGTTCTGGTGGAAAACGAGTGTAAACGCTGTTCACCTTGCCAGATTCTAATTCTTCGTTAATAATTTGT
>JAZOMM010000111.1:0-2271 GCA_045653965.1 Christensenellaceae bacterium
TTCCTATTTGTTATTCTTACTCGCCAAATGGGTGGTGGAACGAAAGATGCTATGGGTTTTGCAAAAACTAACGCAAGAGTTAACAAAGACTTGAAGGTTAGATTTTCAGACGTAGCAGGTGCTGAAGAAGAAAAGGCAGAACTTGCTGAGGTTGTAGATTTCCTTAAAAATCCAAGAAAATTTTCAGAAATTGGCGCAAGAATTCCTAAAGGCGTATTATTAGTAGGCCCTCCGGGAACAGGTAAAACTTTGTTTGCAAAAGCAGTTGCGGGCGAAGCAGGTGTTCCTTTCTTCTCTATAAGCGGTTCAGATTTCGTTGAAATGTTTGTTCGTCTTCCGCCATCTAGGGTAAGAGATTTATTTGAAGTTGGTAAAAAAAGCATGCCTTGTATAGTGTTCATAGACGAAATAGATGCAGTTGGCCGTCAACGTGGAACAGGTATGGGTGGCGGACACGACGAAAGAGAACAAACTCTTAACCAATTACTTGTTCAAATGGATGGTTTTGAAACAAACGACGGCATAATTATAATGGCTGCAACCAACAGGGCAGATATATTAGACCCTGCACTTCTTCGCCCAGGTAGATTTGATAGGCAAATTTACGTTAACTTACCAGACGTTAGGGGCAGAGAGGCAATATTAAAAGTTCACGCAAGAAATAAACCTTTAGCAAAAGAAGTTAACTTTAAAATAGTTGCTAGAATGACTAGTGGTTTTTCGGGCGCAGACCTAGAAAACCTACTAAACGAAGCGGCAATATTGGCTGCAAGAGCAAACAGAAGGTTTATTACTAATAAAGATTTATACGAAGGTATTAATAAAGTTCTAATAGGACCTCAAAAGAAGAGTAGGCTAGTTACTGAAACAGATAAACGTATAACTGCTTACCACGAATCAGGGCACGCAATACTAGCAAGATTACTACCACATTGCGACCCTGTTCACGAAGTTTCTATTATTCCTAGGGGTCAGGCTGCTGGATACACAATGACAAGACCAGACTCTGATGACAACCACTTGACAAAGGCTAAACTACTTGACGATATAGTTATGACATTAGGTGGTAGGGTAGCCGAAGAACTTATTATTAAAGATATTTCAGCCGGTGCATCTGGCGATATCCAAGCCGTTACAAAGCGTGCTAGACTTATGGTTACCGAGTGGGGTATGAGCGAAAAGGTTGGACCTATCTCTTATGGTTCTGATAAAGAAGTGTTTATCGGCAGAGATATGGCATCGCACGTAAACTACAGCGAACAAACGGCTGGTATTATTGACCAAGAAATTAGACAAATTATCGATGACGGCTTGCAAAAAGCAAGAAAACTTTTATCAGCAAATAAAAATCTTCTTGACAATATGGCAAGGCTTTTGGTTGAAAGAGAAACAATTTTCTCTGAAGAAGTTGATATGCTTATGGAAGGCAAGAGCGTTGAAGAAATTATAGAATTTATGGATAAAAACGAACGCTCATTAAAAGAAAATCCTTTTAAGAGAAAGTCGGTTATAATTTCTGAAGAAAAGGCTAAGGAAAAGAGGGCTAAAAAAGAACAAAATGACACCGAAGCCGATGTTGATAGCCAAACGAAAGAAGAAAATAAAGAAGACAAGATAGAAAAAGAAAGCGAGCAAAATTCTAATAAAGAATAATGCAAAAATAAAAAACAAAAGAAAAAAGAAAGATAAAGCAAAACTTGCAAAGGAGAGAAATATGGGAAAGATAATTGCTTTTTCTAACCAAAAAGGTGGCGTAGGCAAAACCACAACTTGCGTAAACATGTCGGCATACCTTGCTAAAAAGGGATACAAGTGCTTGATAGTTGACCTTGATGCTCAAGGCAATGCAACAAGTGGCTTAGGCTTTGCTAAAAGCGAAGTGAAAAACTCGGTTTATAATGTTATGATAGACGATATGCCTATCGAAGAAGCCGTGCTTAAGACTTGCGTGGAAGGACTTGATATCTTGCCTTCTAACATTGACCTTGCAGGCGCAGAAGTTGAACTTGTTTATGTTAAAGACAGGGAAAAGGTGCTTAGAAAGGTGTTAGAGCGTGCTAAACAAAGTTACGACTTTATAACGATAGACTGCCCACCATCACTTGGACTTTTGACAATAAATGCACTCGCTGCAGCCGATACTGTGCTTATCCCTATCCAAAGCGAGTATTATGCACTAGAAGGCTTATCACAACTAATGAACACTATTAAACTTGTTGTAAAACACTTAAACCCATCACTCAAAATCGAAGGCGTTGTGCTTACAATGAG
>JAZOMM010000112.1:0-2930 GCA_045653965.1 Christensenellaceae bacterium
TACTTTTTTTCTATAAAAGCAGACCTATCTAATAGCGATGAAATATCAAAGATGATGGACACCATAGAAAAGAGTTTTAAGCATCTTTCAGTTCTTGTCAACAATGCTGGCATAAGCCTAACAAAACTAATCACTGACACCACCGAGCAAGAGTGGGATAAAATCTTTTCTATAAATCTAAAAAGTGTATATCTAATAACCAACAGAGTGCTTAAAGGCATGATAGATAAAAAGAGTGGCAAAATAGTCAATGTTTCATCTATGTGGGGCGTAACGGGAAGCAGTATGGAAGTTGCATCCCCAAGTACTAAAGCAGGGCTTATAGGCTATCCAAAGGCGCTTGCAAAAGAAGTGGGGCAAAGCAATATAAACGTAAACTGCGTATGCCCAGGTGTTATAGATACGCCTATGAATAGCCATTTAACCGAAAGTGACAAAAATGACTTAAAAGAACAAACGCCATTAGGGAGAATAGGAAAGCCACAAGAAGTTGCAAACTTAATTTATTTTTTGTGCAGTGATGAGGCTGATTTTATCACAGGTCAAGTTGTATCAGTAGATGGTGGTTTTGCACTATAATATATTAAAGTAAAATCGATAAGTTATAAAAAACTAACAAGGGGACAAAATGATTTTGTTCCCTTATTTTTATATATGAAAAGAAAAGTGATGTCTAGAAAAAGTGGCGTTTTAATGCCCATCTTTAGTTTGCCAAGCAAGTATGGTATAGGTGATTTTGGCAAAGAAAGTTATAAGTTTATAGATTTGTTGGCTAAGGCTAAGCAAAAGGTGTGGCAAATTTTACCGCTCGTGCAAACGCAAAATAATTCGCCATATTCTTCGGTTTGCTCTAACTCTTTTAATCCATATTATATAAGCCTTGATAGTTTAAAAAAGCAAGGCTTGTTAACAAAAAAAGAAGTTTTAATCTCTAAAAGCAATAAGCAACGAGTAGAATATCATCAATTACAAGCCCAAAGGTTTTTACTTTTAGAAAAGGCTTTTTCAAAGTTTGATAAAAACTCTAAAGAATTTATTCATTATGTGGATAGTAAAGAAAGCAGAGATTATGCCTTGTTTATGGCAATAAAAGAAAAATTTAATTATAAGCCTTTTTATGAGTGGGAAGAAAAATTAAAAAATAGAGATGGTAGTGCGCTAAACGAGTTTGAAAAAGCAAATTATAACAGAGTGTTGTTTTATGAGTTTATTCAGTTTGTGGCAAAAGAAGAGTGGCTTAAACTAAAAAAATATGCCAACAAAAAGGGCGTTGAAATTTTGGGAGATATTCCTATATACGTGGCGCATGATAGCGTTGACGTTTGGAAAAATAAACATTTGTTCAAGTTAGATAAAAATCTTTTACCAAAAAAGATAGCAGGCGTACCACCAGATTATTTTTGCAAGAACGGTCAACTTTGGGGCAACCCTGTTTATGATTATGCAGAGCACCAAAAAGATAATTTTAGTTGGTGGGCAGATAGAATTAAAAAGGCGTTAGAAATTTATGACCTTGTTAGAATAGACCACTTTAGAGCACTTGATAGATATTATCAAATAGATGCAAATAGTTTAGATGCAAGAAATGGCGAGTGGATAAAAGTTCCATCTTATGACCTGTTTAGTGCAATTCACAAAAAGGTTGATAAAAGAAAAGTTATTGCAGAAGATTTGGGTATTATTGATGACGGCGTTAAAGAGTTGATTAAATGCTTAGGCTATCCTAATATGAAGGTTTTATCTTTTGCATTTAATGGGGATAAAAATAATCAATATTTACCAGAAAATATACAAGAAAACAGCATTTGTTATACAGGCACGCACGATAACGATACTTTGGTGGGGCTAATAAAAAGCCTAAATAAAAGCGAGTATGAAGTTCTTTATAAAAGCCTAAAAAACAGCCTAAAAACAATGGATATTGAGTGCAAAATAGATGATATTATGGGGCTTGCAAAAGCAATAATTATGCTTGGCGCAAAATCAAAGGCAAAAATATTTATCGTGCCTATGCAAGACCTACTATTTTTGGGCAGTGACTATAGGATAAATAAGCCGGGAACTATCGATAAAAGTAATTGGTCGGTTAGATTTTCTAAAAAGCAAATGAAAACTAAGTCGTTTTTATTTTTAAGAAAACTAACAAGGCAATATAATAGATAAAATAAAAGACTTTTTAGTAAATGCGTGCTAAAAGGTCTTTTTTAGTGTATAACAACTTTGTTTTTGGCAATACTTTGAATAAAAAAAAGGAGAAAAAATATGAACCCATTTAAAGAATTACCAAAAACAAGCAAAATTAGTTATCCAAGTTTTAATAACTTAGCCCCAAAGCCTTATGACAAAAAGCAAACCGACCCTTACACAAAAACAAGGGTTATCTTAATGAACGGCACCGAGTTTGAATCAAACTGGTTTTTGCACCACTTTAACAGGCACTGCCTAAACAATGATGTAAGAAGGGTTATTGCAGGGGTTAGAAGGGAAGAACAATTCCAACAAAAAAGAATATCATCACTAAAACCGATTAACGAAAGCATTTTAGAAACAACCATAGGCTATGAGCAACTTGCAGTTGATTTAACGGCAGATATGGCACAAAAAGAGCCTAATCCATTTGTTAAAGCACAACTCGACTTTGCTCTTTTAGAAGACTTTGACCATCTTTATAGGTATGCAAATCTTCTTGACATGGAAGAAGGTATTCACGCTGAAAGGCTTGTTGGTAAATATACCGAATTAACACCAGCAAGACCAACTATTTCCGAGCATAGACACCCTAACGACGACGTTAGAAGATATATAAACTGCTGGCAAGATAGTTTGATTACAAGACTTCACGCAAATATCATAACGGCAGCCGAACAACAAACGATGAACTATTATATGAACGTTGGCTCATTTTATCATAGCGACTTAGGTAGAAAATT
>JAZOMM010000113.1:0-1707 GCA_045653965.1 Christensenellaceae bacterium
GTTTTTTGCTTTTTTATCATCGAACTCTTCAAATGGGTCTTTTGGTTTTTTATTTTTCTTATCTTCAAAATCTTCAAATGGAGAGTCTGGTTCTTTTGGTGCACTAGCACCACCTTGTGCGCCATAAGGATTGCTATATCCCGTGCCATATGGGTTGCCGTAAGGATTGCCATAAGGGTTTCTATATGCGCCATATCTTGCACGCAAATATTGATTATAGTCGATAGGTTGCTTGTTCCTTATAACGAACACGAATATTGGGAAAAGCCCAAAGAAAATTGAAAGAAGTGATGCAAGCATATAATGTTGTGGCCAGAACTTTCTAAATAAAGCAAAATAAACTGAAACGGTTATAAATATACTAGCCAAGTCAAAGATTGATGAAACATAATATATGATATCTAGTCTTCGATATAATGTTCCTGCAGACATTCCAAATGGATAAATTTGTTTGTCCTCAAAAAAGCCTGTTCCCATATAACTAATTAACGAACTGCCCGCTTGGGCGCTAGAACCAATATAAATGGTTTCTCCCCTTATCACAGCGTATTCTATTAAAGGAAAATAAGTTAAGAAAGAATACGCAAATGTCAAAAACTCAGCGATAGAAAAGCCTATGCACATAATAAGGGCAAGATTTTGCATTGGTTGACTGAAAAATCTTGCATTTCCCACTAGTTTGCAAGCAATAAACATCCATACGCCCGGAATCCAAGCAAGAAAGGCCTTTCTTAACCCTTGTTTTTTTGCAAGCACATATAGTCCTATCGAACGCAATACATAAAGCGCTAAATAAATAGCAAGCGCTATGCCAAGTCCAGACCAAATATGCCAATCTTGAACAGAAATTGTATTAAATTTACTTGTGCCAACGATAGCATTAAAAGTAGTTGCCATTAATAACTCCTTCCCCAAAAATTCTTTCAATAAACTTTACCGATATATTATTATACTTTTTCTAAAATTTTAGTATGCACGAGCGAAAATAACTTTATGTGTTGCCTTTTTGCCACAAATAGCACAAGTTTCAGGCACGCCTTCTTCATCGCACATAACTCTTGCAGTTGCAGAAGCATATTCTTTAACCTTGTCTTCACACTCTCTGCAACCACACCAGCCAGCCTTAACAAAGTTCTTGTTTTCAACGCCATTTAAAATTCCGTCTAGGCTGTCTGCTTCAACAACCTTTTTATCTCTGTTTGCTTTTGACTTGATAAACATATCCTTTTGAACGACATCTAAGAGTTTAGCGATTTCTTCACCAATATTATCTAATGACATAGCGTTCTTTTCAAAGTTATCACGCCTTGCAACCATTGCTTGATTATTTTCGATATCACGTGGGCCAATTTCGATACGTACAGGAACGCCCTTCATTTCCCACTCGTTAAACTTCCAACCTGGGCTCATATCACGAGTGTCAACTTCGGCTCTTATGCCAGCCTTAAGTAGTGCACTTTCAAGTTCTTTTGCCTTTTCGATAACGGCACCCTTATGAGTTGCGATAGGAACAATAATAACTTGGATAGGAGCACCCTTTGGTGGAAGCACTAAGCCGCTTTGGTCGCCGTGTGCCATAATGATAGCACCTATCATACGAGTTGAAGTTCCCCAAGAAGTTGTATAGCCGTGTTTTTCTTTGCCGTCTTTATCTAAGAACTTAATGTCAAATGCTTTTGCAAAGTTTTGGCCAAGATAGTGGCTTGT
>JAZOMM010000114.1:0-4969 GCA_045653965.1 Christensenellaceae bacterium
TCCACAACATATTTAGCAACCTTGCCACTTTCCGTTGCCTTAATTATATCGTTATTATCCACAATTTCGCCCCTTGCACAGTTGATAAGGATAACGCCATCTTTCATCTTACGGATAAGCCCTGCATTGATTAAGCCCTTATTTTGGTCTGGGATATAAGGGATATGGATAGTGATATAATCTGAGTTTTTAGCAATATCACTAAGTTCTTTAACAATTTTAACGTCAGAAGAAAGTCTAAGAGCAGCACCAACAGAAAGGAAAGGGTCATAACCACAAACTTTCATACCAAGGTCTAATGCAGCGTTAGCAACGAGAGCGCCGATAGCACCAAGACCGATAACGCCCAAAGTTTTGCCCTTAATTTCTTGACCTGCAAATTGAGCCTTGCCTTTTTCAACAAGTTTACCAACTTCATCGCCTTGACCTTTGATAGTTTTAACCCAGTCAGTTGCGTTTATAATGTTTCTTGAACTGATTAAAAGTGCAGCAAGCACTAATTCTTTAACGGCATTTGCATTAGCACCTGGAGTGTTAAAAACAACAACGCCTTGTTCAGCATATTCTTGTGTAGGGATATTGTTTGTGCCAGCGCCTGCTCTTGCAATAGCAATAGTATTTTCATCGAGTTTATAATCGTGCATTTTGAATGAACGAAGCATAATACCAACAGGGCTTGTTGCATCGTTTGCCACATTATA
Source organism: Christensenellaceae bacterium (assembly GCA_045653965.1). Taxonomy (GTDB): domain Bacteria; phylum Bacillota; class Clostridia; order Christensenellales; family Borkfalkiaceae; genus UBA1259. The sequence continues at coordinate 702 of JAZOMM010000114.1, forward strand.
AGATGCGTCGAACACATCATTGATAACAGGGCTGATAGCATTAAGAGTTAAAATATTTTTCATTATTATTTGTTCTCCAATTCAAATTTCTTCATGAAATCGATAAGTGCCTTAACACCTTCGATAGGCATAGCGTTATAGATAGATGCTCTCATACCACCAGCAAGTCTGTGACCTTTGAGTGAAACGAGACCATTTTTAGTTGCTTCACTAACAAACTTAGCATCGAGTTCTTCGTTTGGAGTGATAAATGGAACGTTCATGATAGAACGGTCTTTAACTGCAACCTTATTTTTATAGAAAGATGAGTTATCAATGAAATCGTATAAAAGTTTAGCCTTTTCTTCATTGATTTTTTGCATAACAGGAACGCCACCCATTGCCTTAAGCCATCTAAACACTAAAAGTGACATATAGATAGGGAAGCAAGGTGGAGTGTTATAAAGGCTATCGTTTTTATCTTGAATAGCATAGTTGAGCATAACAGGGCAGATAGGTGAAGCATTGCCGAGCAACTCTTTTTTAACGATAACGATAGTAAGACCTGCTGGAGCGATGTTCTTTTGAGCACCTGCATAGATAAGGCCGAACTTAGAAACATCAACAACTTCACTCAAAATGCAAGAACTCATATCGGTTACGAGTGTTGCATCAGTTTTTGGAAGTTCTGTGTATCTTGTTCCGAAAATAGTGTTGTTATAAGTTGTATGAACATAGTCAATGCCATCTCTAAACTTAACATCTTTCATATCAGGTATGAAAGTATATCCTGCATCTTTAGAAGAAGCAGCGATAGCCATATCGCCATACTTTGTGCCTTCTTCATAAGCCTTAGCAGCAAAGTTACCTGTTAAAATATAGTCTGCCTTGCCGTTTTTAAGAAGGTTAAGTGGAACTGCAGCAAATTGTTGAGTTGCACCACCTTGAACGAAAAGTACAGAATAATCATCAGGGATATTCATAAGTTCACGAAGTAGTTGATTAGCCTCGTCATTAACAGCCATAAAAGGCTTGCCACGGTGACTCATTTCGATAATGCTCATACCAGTGTTGTTGTAGTTAAGAAGTTCTTTTTGTGCTTGTTCTAAAACAGGCAATGGCAAGGTTGATGGACCTGCTGCAAAGTTAAAAACTCTCATTTTATGTTCTCCTTAATAAAAAGTTAGATTAACCTATAATATTTTTCTTAATATTATACATTTATATTACAAAATTTTCAAGTGTTTTACAGGCTAAAAATGTAAATATTTTTTTTGTTTTATTAATACCGTTTACATTTTGCTAAAAAAAGTGTATAATATCAAGGTAAAAAAATAAAAAATATCATGCAAAGTGTAAATTTAAGGAGATGGTTTTTTGAAGACATTAACATTAAATAACCAAAAAAAGAAAAACACACAAAAGACCGAAAAAAATAACGGCAAAAAAGCCGATAAAAAAACTAACAAAAAAACTAACAAAACATTGAAAGTGAAAAAACAAAAAATAGAAAAAATTGAACAAATTAAAGTTAAAACAAAGTACAGTAAAAAGTCGTTAAAGGTTAGGTTTTTAGGTGGCGTTGGCGAAATAGGAAAGAACATGACGGCGTTAGAGTTTGGCAAAGATATAATAATTATCGATGCTGGGCTCACTTTTCCAAGCGACAATATGCCGGGTGTTGACCTAGTTATTCCAGACGTATCGTATTTAGAAGAAAACCAAAACAAAATCCGTGGCATTATAATCACTCACGGTCACGAGGACCATATAGGTGGACTTCCATATATTTTAAAAGAAATTTCAGCCCCTGTTTTTGGCACAAAACTTTCGCTAACACTAATCGAGAACAAACTCAAAGAACATAGGCTTAATGAAGTTAGCCTAAACTGCATAAAGGCAGGAAGCAACATAAAACTCGGTTGTTTTAGCATAGAATTTATCAACGTAAACCACTCAATCGCAGGTGCAGTTGCGCTATCTATAACAACGCCTGTGGGGGTAGTATTTCACTCGGGCGACTTTAAGGTGGACTATACCCCTGTTAACAGCGAAACCATGGATTTAACTAGAATTGCACAAATAGGCGAAAAAGGTGTTTTGCTTATGATGGCAGATTCAACCAATATAGAAATAAGTGGCTCGACCATTAGCGAATCGGTTGTTAAAGATACCTTAGACCACGTTTTTGCAGACAACATAAATAGAAGGCTAATAATTGCCACCTTTGCATCAAACGTGCATAGGCTTCAACAAATTTTAGACATTGCCCAAAAATATAAAAGAAAGGTTGCTTTTTCTGGCAGAAGTATGATAAATATTGCCGAAGCAGCATCTAAAATCGGCGAACTTAAAATTCCACAAGATTTAATCATCGATATAGAAAAAATCAAAAATTATCAAGATAAGCAAATCTTAATAGTTTCGACAGGAACTCAAGGCGAACCGATGAGTGCCTTAACTCGTATGGCTAGTGGCGAATTTAATAGGGTTGTAATAGGAAATAACGATACTGTTGTGATAAGTGCATCTGTTATCCCAGGTAATGAAAAAATGATTTATGGTGTTATAAACAACCTTTATAGGCTTGGCGCTGAAGTAATTTACGAATCGTTAGAACCTATTCACGCATCAGGCCACGCTTGTCAAGATGAACTTAAACTTCTTCACAACCTAGTTAAGCCAAAGTTTTTTATTCCCGTTCACGGCGAATATAGGCACCTTAAAAAGCACGCAAGACTTGCTGAAGGCGTTGGCATGAAAGAACATAACATTTTAATTGCCGACATAGGTGACACTGTCGAATTAACGGCAAATACCATGAAGTTTGGCGAAAAATTCCACGCTGGCTCAAGGTTTGTCGATGGCGTTGGTATTGACGGAGCAGATAGTTTTATTTTAAGGGATAGAATACACCTTTCGGAAGACGGCTTAGTTGTGGTTGTTGTAAGCATAGATGAACTTAGTGCAAAACTTAACTCTTTAGAAATAATAGGCAAAGGCTTAGTTTTAAGCGATGATATGATATTAGAAGCAAAGTCAAACGTCGTTCACACGCTTGAAAGAATAGACCTAAAAAAAGTTAGTGATGAAAACGAACTTAAGAGCATAATTAGGCGAAGTATAAAAAATTATTTATTCAAGGCAACAAAGAAAAATCCAATGATTTTACCTGTTGTAATGGTGATTTAATTGCAACGAGTATATGACTTAAGAAAACTAGCAAGTGCTGACGGCGAGCCTATACTTAGGGAAAAGTCATTTGAAATCTTGCTTGATTTAATTGAAAAGAAACAGCCAAAAAGCATTTTAGAAATAGGCGTTAATCGTGGGCTTTCAGGCATAGCCATGCTACTTAAAAGCAAAAATGCCAAACTTTCTGGCATAGAAATTGATGAAGAAAAAATAAAAATTGCAAAAGAAAATTATAAAGAGTTTGACCTTTTAGATAGAGCCAAGATTTTTCAGGGCGATGCATCGGAAATAATTCCAATACTTACAGGTACATACGATTTTATATTTTTAGACGGACCAAAAGGGCATTACTTTGAATACTTGCCACATTTACTTGCAGTTTTAAATGTCGGTGGGGTGCTATTTGCAGACAACGTGCTTTTTCGTGGATACGTGGGCGAAGATAAACAAGCGCCAAAACGCCACAACACTATAAAACACAGCATGGAAAATTTTATAAATGCAATAACGACTGATAAAACATTAAAAACACAAATTATAGACATAGAAGACGGAATAAGCATAACGGAAAAAATATTATGAGAAAAATTGAACTTTTATCGCCAGCAGGCGATATGAACAAACTTAAAACAGCCTTTTACTTTGGTGCAGATGCAGTATATATCGGTGGCAAGCACTTTAGTTTAAGGGCGCTTGCAGGCAACTTTACCGATGAAGAAATTATAGAAGCCGTTGAGTTCGCACATAGCCTAAACAAAAAGGTTTATGTGACTGTGAATATCTTTGGCAGAAATGATGATATTGCTAAAGCCGAAGAATATTTTAAGTTTTTAGAAAGTGCTAAGGTTGACGGAGCAATAGTGTCAGACACAGGCTTAATTTATCTTGCAAGACAAGTTGCACCTAATCTCAGCATAAACCTATCAACTCAAGCCAACACCCTAAACTACAAAACGGTTGAGTTTTGGCAAAACTATGGCTTAAAAAGGGTAATACTCGCTAGAGAACTTTCGCTTGATGAAATAGCCGAGATTAAAAATAAAGTTCCAGAAATGGAAATTGAAACTTTTATTCACGGCGCAATGTGTATATCG
>JAZOMM010000115.1:0-18820 GCA_045653965.1 Christensenellaceae bacterium
TTTATTATTTATTCCTTAACGAAAATGTACTTATCCACATTTCCACACCCTTAATACTACTAATAATACCTATTTTTAAATTTAAAATAATTAATAAAAAAACAACAACGAAACAAAATTTTTTATCTAAATTTTTTATAAAAAAAGAACTCAACCCCCGTGCTGTGTTTCCACAAGAAAATGCCTTTTGGGCTTGGTTGAATTCTAGTATTATTATATACTATTTTAATAAAAATAGTCAACATTTTATTTAATAAAAAATAAAACCAAAAAAGAAAAAATTTAACAAGTTAAAAACTTGATTTTTTTATTCTTTTATTATATAATAAAAGGGCATATAAATTTTACTATTAATTTCGTTAAAAATACTTTATAAAAGGAAGAAAAAATATGAAACTTTTTTGCGATGGTTTAGATTTATCTGATGCTGTTTTAAAGGTTAGCAAAGCACTTAGTGTTAAGTCTGCTAACCCTGTTTTAGAAGGTATTAAAATTACTGCAAAAGGCGATACGCTTACTCTTCTTGCAACAGATATGGAACTAACTATCGAAAAGAAGATTAAAGCAGATGTTTTAATGGAAGGTGAAACAGTTGTTGTTGGTAAGTATTTTGTAGATTTTGCAAAAAAACTTGAAAAAGAACAAGTGGAACTTTCTAGGCTTTATGATGGCGACCTTCAAATAAAATATTCTGATTCTGAAAGTGAACTTCAAGTGTTCCCTACAGAAAACTTTCCAAAACTAGAAAAAGAAGAAAATGCAAGTTTCTTTGAAATTTCACAAAAAGAAATGAAAGAAGTTGTAGAAAAAACAACGCTTGCTTGTTCTACAGATGATTCTAGGCCAATACTTAAAGGCTGTTTATTTGAAATAGTTGATAATAATTTAACAGCAGTTGCACTTGATGGATTTAGAATGGCTGTTATAAAGAAAAATGTTCTTTCTAATCAAAACATTAAAGCAGTTATCCCTGCAAGAGCATTAAACGAAATAATTAGACTTTTAGATAAAGAAGATAATATCTTAAAGGTATATATCCAAAAAAATTCACTTTTTGTTGAAATTGGAAACACCTGTTTAATAAGTAGATTAATAGAAGGCGAATTCGTTAAGTATAATCACATTTTACCAACAAACTTTGAAAATTATGTGACAGTTAATAGACAAGCACTTTTAACGAGTATTGAAAGAGCATCAATCGTTGCAAGGAACGATAGATATAACGTTATAAAGTTTGATATTAAAGAAGATATGATGGCAATCTCTGCAAAATCTGAAATTGGCGCAGTAAACGAAAATATCAATATTATGCTTGATGGTAAAGATTTAACAATAGCGTTTAATGGAAAGTATATAAGTGAATACTTAAAGATAATAAACGATGAGTTTATAAAAATTAACTTAAATTCACCTATTGACCCTTGTATAATAACGGCAGCAGGAAACGATAGTTTTCTTTATTTAGTGCTTCCTGTAAGAATTAACGCATAAACAATTGACAAAAATGAAAAATCTATATAAAATAGATTGAGCAAAAAAAGAAATAAACAAAAATTTCAAGGAGAAAAACTATGAAACAAACATATCAACCAAAAAAGAGACAAAGAAGCAAAGTTCACGGATTTAGAGCAAGAATGAAAACACGTAATGGTAAAAACGTATTAAAGAGACGCCGTAATAAAGGTCGCCATAAACTCTCTGCATAATGACTGGTGAGATTAGGTTAAAAAAAGAAAAAGATTTCAATATAGTATTTAATAAAGGAAAAAGGCTGTTTAGTTCTAGTTTAACGCTTGTATATGTGCCAGCAGAAAACTTAAAAGTTGGTTATGCTGTTGGAAAGAAACATGGAAGCAGTGTAAAAAGGAATAGAATTAAACGGCTTTTAAGGGAATCTTTTAGAAGTTTTGTGCCATATCTTAAGCAAGACTTCTTTTTTGTTTTTATACCGAAAGTAAATAATGAATACACGCTTGAAAATTTTAAAGAAAATATGAAATATTTATTTTTAAAAGGTGGAATGATAGAAAAATGTTAAAATTTATAGGCGTAAAATTGATAAGATTTTATCAAAAATATCTTTCTAGGGGAACTTGTATGTATATTCCATCTTGTTCACAGTACACCCTAGAAGCAATTCTAAAGCACGGCTTTATAATAGGATGTCTTCTCGGAGCAAAAAGAATTTTAAGATGCACACCTTGGTGTAAGGGTGGATTTGATAAAGTCCCAGACAAAAAAAGTGTGCTTAAATGGGTATATTAAATTATGGATATTTTAAATTTTACAGCACCTGGCTCAGGTGGATGGTTAGTCGAAATTATCGCTTGGCTTGTTAAAATCGGTTCTTCAGTTGCAGTTGGAGTAATATTATTTACCATTTTACTTAAACTTGTAACTTTGCCTTTTGATTATGCATCAAGGGCTTCTATGCGTAAAAATTCTTTAAAAATGGAAGAAATGCGCCCAGAACTTGAAAAATTACAAGAACAATATGCTGATAATAAAGATTTATATAACCAAAAAATGATGTCACTATATAAAAAGAACGGGTATTCTATGTTTGGGTCTTGTCTTCCAACAATTTTAACACTCGTAATTTTTATAATTGCCATCAACGCATTTACAGATTATTCTAAATTTCAAAACAACACTTATTTTTATAATATGTCTAACTCTTATAACAACGTTGTTTATGCAGGTTTTGAACTTGACAGCGAAGAAAGATATATTGTTAGAGATAGTAAAGGTAAAATTTCAATCGATTATGATGCTATTGTTTCTGCCGATAAAAATGGCGATAATAAATTAAGCAGATTAGATAATATCGATAATAATATTGTTTTTGACAACGATTTTGAAATTTTATATAGCCAAGAACTAGATACTTATAAATCTTCACCTGCTGAAGAATATTATAATATTAAGGTTTGGACTTCAAGTGGATATATCATTTATAACCAAACATTTATATTAAATACAGCAAGCCAAACAAAATCAATAATTGAACAAAGATTTTCAACAACTGATGAATTGTTGCTTAAAACAACACTTTTAACTGAAGAAAACAACTTCTTAAAAGTAACAATTGCCGGTCAAGAAAAAATGTATAAAGATATTGTCGGCACTGAAGATTGGACGGCTGAAAAGTTTATTCTAGATATCAGACAAACTAAGTCTGCTGAAACTTATAGAAGTGAAGAACAATCTTTCCTTTGGGTTAAAAATATTTGGGTAACAGATAGTTCTACTTCTCACCCTATCGAAAGCGATTGGTCTAAATTTAAGTCTATTCACGGATATAGTGGTGCTGATATTGGTAAAGATGGCTATAAGAGTTTGATTGCTAAACTTGGCAAAGAAGTAAGCGAGCCTAACGGATATTTTATTTTAGTTGCACTCACTGCCCTATCATCACTCGTTATGCAAATAGTAATGGGAAAGGCACAAAAGGCACAAATGGAACTTCAAACTGTTGATGGACAAGGCATGCAAACACAAAAGATTATGAAGTGGATGATGCCTATCATGATGGCTGTTTTTGCATTTATGTACACTGCAGCGTTTTCACTTTATATAATTGTGAGTTCGATAATAAGTATAGGAACGACTTATGGCATAAACTTTATAGTTGATAGAAAGTTCAAAAAAGAACAAGAAAATCAACCTAAACAAAAAATTCGTGGCAGAGTTTATACGCCAAAGCAAGAAGAAAAGAAACCAGAGCCTAAAAAGAAAAAAGAGACTAAAGATGACAAGTTTGCTCATGAAAATGGTGGCGATTTCCTTACAGGAAAGGTTAAAAATAAAAAGAAAGGAAAATAAAGATTACACTATAAAAGGAAAAGTGTAAAGGAGGTAAAAATGCAATTTACAGGCAAAACGGTTGAAGAAGCCATAGAAAAAGGCTTAAAGGAATTGAATATTGAAAGAGAAAATGCCGAAATTACCGTTATAAACGAGCCGGTTAAGGGTTTGTTTGGAATAATTAAAACAATGGCAAATGTTGAAATTGAAGTAAAGCAAAATGAAAATCAAAAAGTAGAAGAATTTGTAAAAGAAATTGCTCGCCTTATGAATTTTGACCTTTCAACAGAAGTTTATGAAAAAGATGGAAGCACGGTTATTAAACTTAACTCAAACGATTCTTCAAACCTTATCGGTTATCGTGGTGAAGTTTTAGATGCTATCCAAACACTTGCTGGTGCAAGCATGAACATTGGCAGAGTTGAATACAAAAAGGTGGTTGTTGACTGCGAAAACTATAGAGACAAGAGAGAAGAAACACTTGTTTCACTTGCTAAAAAGTTAGAGCAAAAGGCAACTGAAATGAGAAGAGAAGTTATCTTAGAGCCAATGAGCCCTTATGAAAGAAGAATTATTCACACGGCACTTGCAAATAGTGAAACTTGTACGACAAAGAGCGATGGAAAAGAACCAAATAGATACGTTATAATCGTTCCAAACGATAAAGACGAGTTTTCTACCCCATATAATGCAGGAAGAAAAAACGGCGATAGAAAAAATTCTAGACAAAGAAAAGATTCTCGCAAAAAAACAAGTGGATTTAAATCTCGTTTTGGAAAAGAAAACAAAAAGAGTGGCTTTACAGAACAAAAGAGAAAAGCACCATCAGTTTTTGGAACATATCTTGGAAATAGTTTAAAAGATAAATAAACGAAAAAGTGGCAAGAAATTGCCACTTTTATTGTATGCAAAAAAGAATTTTCAAAAATAAAGCATATATAGTTGAAAAATTAAATAAAAAGTATTAAAATAGTAGTATAATAGAATTAAGAAAAAGTAAAAAACAAAAGGAAAAATTTATGGGAACAATGATGATTATTATGATTGCACTAACTGCAGTCGCATTAGTTTTTGGTATTCTATATGGTATGGGAAGAGGACGCAATCGTTCAATTTTGCGTTTAATCCTTATTATCGGCTGTATAGCAGGTGCAATTTATTTGCGTAAACCTGTTATTGAATATTTAGTTGAAAATAATATGATAAAAGAACTTTTAGCATCACTTTCAAGTGAATTGCCAAAGAATTTTCAACCTGTATTTTCAGTGCTTTTAAATTTAATTTTAAGTATTGCTGTTTACTTTATATTATTCTTTGTTTTAAGAATAGTTTCTTGGCTTATAATATTCCCTATCTTTAAAATATTTGTTAAAACAGAAGTTGATAAGAGAATAGGTTTTGGCGCACTTATCGGTTTAATTCAAGGCATTGTTATTGCGTGTGCTGTGCTTGTGCCACTCAATGGATTAGTTACACAAGTGGATAGACTTTCTAAGGTTGAAATTGTTATGCCTTCACAAAGCCAAGGTGGTTCTGGTGGAGAAGAACAAACAGGAAGCAATCAGCCTAAACCACTTTTCGCTTTGCCAGAAGACTTTGGAATAGAAGAATATACAAAGTCTGGCTTAGCAGATATCTATACTAAAGCAGGTGGCTGGTATTTTGACATGATTACAACAGTTGAAACTTCAGAAGGTAACTTAAGTTTTAATGATGTTTGCGATGTAATAATTGTTACAGTTGATGTTTTTGATGTATCACAAGATGTTTCAGATGGATTTACAATTATCAAAGATGCTAAAGGCACAAAAGAAGAAACAGCAACAGCCCTTAGAAATATTGGAACAGAACTAAAACAAGATGGTGCAAAGATAAACAATTTGAAAAAGCCTGCAAAAGAATTGTTAGACATTTTCTTTTCAGCATTATCTGGCGAAGCAGAAATTAAAAACTTTGCATCAAACAACAATCTTGACGCTCTCGGCGATGCATTTATAAGCATAGGCGACTTCTTTGAAGATGGAATAGTTGAAAAACAAGATGCAAGCAATATCGTTAATGGTATTGTTGATAACTGGTCAATATTAGAAATGATAGGAATAGATGAGTCAGGCTTACTTATTGACATGATAGATACAAACGAAGCGTGCTTTGTTTCAGCACTTGAAGGTGTAGAAGAAGATAAAGCCAAAATAATAAGAGAAATGTTTGGCATTCAAGGTGCATAAAAAAACGAATAAAAAAGTTAAACCACTCCACAATAATAGTAGAGTGGTTTATATTTTGTAAAATTGTTAATTGGACTTGATTTTATGCATATAAATATGCTAAAATATAAAAAAATGGAGAGAAAAAAATGAGCGTTAAATTAAACCCTGATAAACAAGTTGTTGAAATGATAAAAGAAGGCTTAAAAAGAACGGGTGGTTATTGCCCTTGCAGGCTAAGTCGCACAGAAGAATATAAGTGCATGTGCACTGAGTTCAAAGAGCAAATTGCCGACCCAGAGTTTGAAGGGTTTTGCCATTGTAGACTCTATTATAAATCTAAAGACAAGGAGAACTAATTATGGAAGTTATATTAACAAAACAAAACTTTGAACAAGAAGTATTAAAGAGCGAAATCCCTGTAATCGTAGATTTTTGGGCAACTTGGTGTGGACCTTGCAAAATGATTGCGCCTATCTTAGAAGAAATTGCAAAAGAATTTGAGGGCAAGATAAAGGTTGCAAAAGCAAACGTAGATGAAGAAATGGCACTTGCAATCGAGTATAAAGTTGAAGTTATACCTACCCTATTCTATTTCGAAAACGGACAAGTTAAAAACAAGACTGTTGGCGTTTTAGAAAAGAAAGAAATTTTAGCAAAAGTATTTGGCTAAAAAACAACAAAAAAGTCAAAAACAAACGGCACGAAAATTTTTCGTGCCGTTAGACTTTTAAATTATAGAATAAGAATTAGCGAGTGGCAAGCCAATCTGAAATAGAAGATATAGACTTTTTATTACCACAAAGATATAATACATCTCCATCTCTAAATACATAATTAGGGCGAATAGTGTCAACAACAACACCGTTATTTTCAATAGCGATAATGTTTAAGCCAAACTTTTCTCTAATAGAAACGTCTAAAATAGTTTTGCCAATAAATTCGGCAGGAACGTTAAAGGTTGCCACCTTAACCGAATCGCTAAGTTCAATAAAGTCAACCCCACGCCCCATTTCAAGTCTATTTGCAAGTCTTAGAGCCATGTCTTGTTCTGGGTAAACAATTTCTGCACCAAGTTTAGCCAAAATTTCGCCGTGTTCGGTGCTTTTTGCTTTGGCGATTATGCGTTTAACGCCAAGGTTTTGAAGGTGCATAACTGTAAGAATAGAAACGTCGATAGCACTTGCCAAACAAACGATAACAACATCGCAGTTAGAAAAGCCCATATCCGAAAGCGCTTTCTTTTCAAGATTGCCCGATATAAAAGCATTTTCTGTAATTTCACGGATAGAAGAAACTTTTGCTTCATCTTTATCAACGCATAAAATTTCAGCACCCATATTAGAAAGTTTATGAGCGAGTGCTGCTCCAAACCTACCTAAACCAATAATACCATAAATCATTTTTTTATTTTTCATAATATTTCCTATATACTTTAACAAAAGATTTTTATTTTATTAACCGATAGAGATATTTCCTTCTGGATAAGAAAAAGTTTCTCTACGAGTAAACGTCCAAATAGAAGCGATAGTGAGTGGCCCTAGCCTACCTATATACATAGTTATAATAGAGATAAGTTTGCTACCCACCGATAATCCACTCGTTATGCCTGTAGAAAGCCCTACCGTGCCGAAAGCACTTGTGGTTTCTAGTAAGATATCAATAAGCCTTAAATGAGGCTCTAACATACTTATTCCAAGCGTTGCTGTGAGTACGATAAATATTCCCAAAATGGTTATAACCGATGCTTTTTTGAAGGCATCTTTTGGCATTGAATAATTAAAAGCCTTTTCAGACCTATTTGTTGCAGAAGCCTTTATGCCTTGAAGCAGAGCAAAGAAAGTTGTTGTTTTTATGCCACCACCTGTAGACCCAGGCGAAGCACCGATAAACATTAAAATAATTAAAACCAAAAGCCCTGCATACGAAAAGGAGTTAAGTGCATAGGTTGAAAAACCTGCCGTTCTTGCCGAAACGCTAAAGAAAAATGCGCCTAGCCAAGAGATATTATTCCCTTCCGAAAGTTTTAAGATAAGTGTGCCACAAACAAGAAGAACTCCTGACATTACAAGCACCACTTTGGTGTGCATAGAAAGTTTTTTCCACTTAAACTTGTTGTTAAGCAAATCTCTAATAACCAAAAAGCCAATGCCACCGAGAATTATTAGTCCACTTGTAGTAAGGTTAAGAAGAACGTTGTTTTGATAAGGGATAAGGCTTTGCCCCTTAAAAGCAGGGTTAACCCCACCTAAGATATCAAAACCAGAGTTATTAAACGAAGCAATGCTATGAAAAACGCTAACGCCTAGTGCCGTTAAAAAGTCCATATCGTTTATGAAAACGATAAAACTTAAAATAGCACCCACAAACTCAATGATAATAGTTGTTATAAAGATATCTTTAATAAAGTTTTTAAGACCTTTTCTTGAGTTTAAGTTAGAGCCTTCTTTAATAACGTTTATTCCTTTAAGATTCATTTTTTTGCCAACGGCAAGAATAATGCCTGCACCGATTGTAGAAACACCAAGCCCACCGATTTGGATAAGAAGTGCCAAAATAGTTTGACCAACGGGGGTAAAAGTTGAGCCTGCATCGACGGCGATAAGTCCTGTTACACAAACGGCACTTGTAGAAGTATAAAGTGCGTCTATATACCTTAAAGTAACCCCTTCTTTTAAGCAAAATGGAAGGCTTAGAAGAAGCGAGCCTAAAAGTATTGTGGAAAGAAAACCTAACGCGATAATTCTAACCGGAGATTGTTTTTTAAGAAAACTAAACATTTATAAGTTTTTTCCTTTTTTGTATCACAAAAGTTAAAATTAGAATTTATCAAACTTAAAAAACATATACATTTGATAAATCTATCTTATTATATCACAAAGAAAAATAAAATGCAAATAGCAAAAAAGAGCAGTAAAAACTTATGACATTTACTACCCTTTTATTTTTCCTTTTTCTATTATAATTCTATTAACTTCTACATTTTTAAACACCTGTCTATCAAGAGATGTAGCAGTAAATATAGTTTGCATATTTTTAACGGCAGAAATAAGTTTTCTTTGCCTTTTTTTGTCAAGTTCACTTAGCACGTCGTCTAGAATAAGAATAGGATATTCGCCGAACTTATTATAAAAAATTTCGGCTTCGGCAAGTTTAAGAGAAAGAGCAACCGTGCGTTGTTGACCTTGAGAGCCATAAACCCTTACGTCGTCGCCATTAAGGGTAAACTTAATATCATCTCTATGTGGGCCGATAGAAGTAAAGCCAAGGCGCATATCACGCTCTAAACCCACCTTTAAGTCTTCTTTTAGGGCAAAGGCAATATCTTCTTCACTGCCATAGTAACCACTTTCCGTGCGCATTTTAAGGTCTTCTTTATTATCTGATAGGAGCGCGTGCTTTTCACTTGCTATAGGCGAAAGTTCGGTTAAAAAGTCGTTTCTAGCCTTTATGATTTTTCCTGCTTGGCGAGAAAGTTGCTCATCCCATATAGGCAAGGTATCTCTTATTAAGTCTTTATCTGGGTCTTTTAAGAGATTGTTTCTTTGCGAGAGAATTTTATTGTATCTTTGAAGGGCATAGAAATAGTTCTTGCTCATTTGAGAGAGCGAAATGTTCATAAACCTACGCCTATCTTCTGGGCTTTCTTGAACGAGTTTTAATTCTTGTGGATTAAAGAACACGCTGTTTATGTTTCCCAAAAGTTCGCCCACTTTTAGAACTTGAAGTTGGTTTATATAAATACTTTTTTTATCAAGGCTATTAAACTCTATTTTAACGGACACTTCTCCATACCTTGACTCTGCTTTGCCAACAATTTCTGCACTATTAAAGCCGTGTCTAACCAAAAGCCTGTCTTTATTAGCCCTTGGAGAATAACCTGTGCAAAGGAAAAAGATTGCTTCAGCACAATTTGTTTTGCCCTGAGCATTAGCACCTGTTAGAATATTTATTCCACTAGAAAAGTCAAATTCTTGACTTTCATAATTGCGAAAATTTTTTAGTGACAAATGTTTAATATACATAGATTTTTAAAATTTTTGAAAAAAAGTGGCCGTATTACTTTATTTTATTCTAAAAATATTATATAATGTTTTCTACTTAAATGCAACTGATAAAGGGGGATAGTTTGTTATGGAAAAAGAAAATTATGAGATTTTATGGGAACAAGTGTTGTTGCCAAAGATAGAAAGTCTTGTTACTTCTATTGCTTATGAAAGTTTTATCAAAAATCTAGTTCCTGTTGACATTAAAGGCAATACTATCGTTCTTTGCACTCAAAGTAAAATTTTTGCTGACGGCGTGAACAACCAAATGATAGGCTCTAAAATAAAGGAAGCAATTATTAAGGCTAACACACATATAACAGATTTTTGTGTGGTTGTTGCAAAAGATAAAGAAGATTATTTTAAACAAATTGGCGAAGAGAGAAAAGATGAATTAGAAAATCAAGGTTCGCCTGTAAACCCTAAGTTTACATTTGATTCGTTTGTTGTAGGTTCTTCAAACGAGTTTATTTATGCTGCCGCAAAAGCCGTTGCAGAAGCACCGGGAGATAGTTATAACCCCCTATTTATCCACGGTGGCACAGGATTAGGTAAAACGCATATTTTGATGGCTATTGCCAACTACTTAAAACTACATAATCCAACCCTTAACGTAGTTTATGCTACTTGCGAGCAGTTTACTAACCAATTTATCGAAGGCATAAGCAAGGGTAAAGGAACAAATGCAAGTGCCGATTTTAGAAGAAGATATAGAAACGTTGACGTTCTTTTAATTGATGACGTTCAGTTTTTGGCAACAAAACAAGGTATTCAAACGGAATTCTTCCACACCTTTAACGAACTTGTTATGCAAAACAAACAAGTGGTTTTAACTTCTGATAGACACCCAAAGGAAATTGAAGGTTTAGTAGAAAGGCTTAGAACTCGTTTTGAAGGTGGCCTCGTAGCAGACGTTCAACCACCTGACCTTGAAACGAGAATTGCAATTCTTAAAAGAAAGGCAGAAGAAAAGAAATGCGTTGTTAACATACAAGTGTTAACCTACATTGCAGAGATGAACGTGGGCGATATAAGAACGCTTATAGGAAAGTTAACAAAGGTTATTTTTGCATCTAAACTTCATGAAAGACCTATAACCATTGAACTTGTTAACGATGCCTTAAAGGAATCTGCTGGCGAAAGACAAGAAGAACTTAGAGCAGAGGATATCATTAACGGCGTTTGCGAGTTTTATAAGGTGTCTAAAACAGAACTTCTTTCAAAGAAAAAAACCAAAGAGATAGCGCTTGCAAGACAAATTAGTATGTATTTGGTTTTGGAAATGATGAGTTTGCCATCAACAAAAGTTGGCAAGATTTTTGGTAGAGACCACGCAACTGTTACTTATACCAGAGATAAAATTTCAGAACAAATAGAAGTTGACACAAAACTTGCCATTGACATTAACGATATAAAGAAAAAATTATTAAAGCAATAAAAATTATGGAAAATAGATTTACTGAAGGAAAATTTGATGCTGTTGTAATCGGTGCAGGACACGCTGGTTGCGAAGCGGCGCTCGCCCTTGCAAGAACGGGCTTTAAAACGGTTATGCTAACACTAAACTTAGATAGCATAGCCTTTATGGCGTGCAATCCTTCAATAGGTGGAACGGCTAAGGGGCAAATAGTAAAAGAAATTGATGCTTTGGGTGGCGAAATGGGTATAAACGCCGATAGAGCACTTCTTCAAATCCGTATGCTTAATCGTGGTAAGGGTGCTGCCGTTCAATCACTAAGGGGTCAGGCTGATAAAAATTATTATCATACGATAATGAAAAAAACGCTTGAAAACACCCCTAACCTAAAGATTTTACAAGGCGAAGCCGTGGAAATTTTAACCGATGAGAGTGGAAAAAATGTCAGTGGCGTTTTGACTTCTTTCGGTGGGATTATCGAGTGCAAAAGCGTTGTTGTTGCAACGGGCGTATATCTTAACGGAAGCGTTATCGCTGGCGAGTGGAGACAAAACTCTGGGCCAAGTGGCTTTCAAGCATCTAACGGTGGACTAACTGAAAACCTTATTAAGCACGGCTTTACTATTAGAAGATTTAAAACGGGAACACCTGCAAGAGTTGATGCAAGAACTATAGATTTTTCGGTTTTGGAAGTTCAAGACGGCGAAAAAGAGATTTATCCATTTAGTTTTTTGACCGAAAGCGTGCCACAAAAACAAACGCCTTGCTATCTTACTTATACAAACGAAAAAACACACCAAATTATAAGGGACAATCTTCACAGAAGTCCACTCTATGGTGGCCTTATTAAAGGAACGGGACCAAGATATTGCCCTTCGATTGAAGATAAGGTTGTGCGTTTTGCCGATAAGGAAAGGCATCAACTTTTCTTAGAGCCAGAAGGGGCAGACACAAACGAAATTTACGTTCAAGGTCTTTCAACTTCTCTACCACACGACGTGCAAAAGGCTATGTATAGAACGATTAAGGGTTTAGAAAATTGCGAGATTATGAGATATGCTTATGCTATAGAGTATGACTGTATAGACTCACTTGATTTGCTTCCTACGCTTGAATATAAAAAGATAAGTGGACTTTATATGGCTGGTCAAGTAAATGGCACAAGTGGTTATGAAGAAGCCGCAGCACAAGGTCTTATTGCAGGTCTTAACGCATCACTTAAAATGCGTGGATTAGAGCCACTTATTATTTCAAGAGATGACGGATATATTGGCGTTTTAATCGATGACCTTGTTACAAAAGGCACAAACGAGCCATATCGTATGATGACAAGCCGTGCCGAATATAGAATTGTTTTAAGGCAAGATAACCCAGATTTTAGACTTACCGAAAAGGGAAGAAAAGCAGGACTTGTTGATGACGAAAGATATAATAGATATTTAAATAGAGTTGCTGAATATGAAAAGGCAACTTTAGAAATGAACATTTTGGTTAAGCCAAAAGATGCCGAAAGTTTACTAAAAGCACACGGCTATGATAGTGCAAAACAAGGTTTAACAAAGGGCGACCTTATAAGGCGAGGTATTCCACTTAGTGAAATTATAGAAAGTCTTGGTGGTTTTGAAGGAATTTCTAAAGAGATTTTAGATACAGTTGAAACGGACGCTAAATATCAAGGCTATTTGCAAAAGGGATTAGAGCAAATTGAAAAGGCAAAAAAACTTGAAGAAAAGAGTTTGCCAGACGATATCGATTATCTTGCAATTAAGGGCTTGAGAATAGAAGCCCAACAAAAACTCGACAAAATTCGCCCTAAAAACTTAGGTCAAGCAGGCAGAATTTCTGGCGTATCCCCTGCCGACATCGCCGTTCTAATGGTTTACTTAAAGAAATAATAGTTATAAAAGGCTAAACAAAAATGTTTAGCCTTTTTGTGTGCTAAAAGAATATAATATATTATGTATGATAGAAAGTTAGCCTATCTTTATGCAAAAAGGTGGGCTTTATCGTTTAACCCAAACTATTATAATTTTTCGAGTATTGGTGGGGACTGCACCAACTTTGTTTCCCAATGTATTCACGCTGGTGGCGTGGTAATGAACTTTGATAGATATGGTTGGTTTTATCTTTCGCTAAATAATAGAGCACCTGCGTGGTCAGGGGTAAACGAATTTTGGAACTTTGGCATAAATAATAAGGGCGTGGGGCTAAAACTAACCGAGTGCGAGTTAAGTGACCTTGATGTTGGAGATATTATTCAGTTATATAACGGACAAAAATATTATCATAATTTATTTGTTACAAGTGTTGATAACGGAATAAGGGTGTCTGCCCACGATAATCCTATCTTTAACGCCTTGCTTGGTAGATATAACTATGTGACTTTAAGGTGCGCAAAGGTAAGCGATTAAAGAAAAAAGAGAACAGCCTTGCAAGGATTTGCCTTGCAAGGCTGATGTGTTTTTTAAGACAATCTGTAAGCCGAGTTCTGTCGTGTACGGTCATTTATCTACGAATAATGTTACCATTATCCCCCAGCGATATTTGTTAAACTACTTCGGTGAAACTCCCTAATGAAATAGTTTGTCAATCTTGCGTCAGGTGGGGTTTACATTGCACCTTGTGTCACCACAAAGTCGGTGTGCTCTTACCACGCCTTTTCACCATTGCCCAAAAGGGCTGTTGTTTTCTGTTGCACTTTCCTTAAAGTCGCCTCCACTGGGATTTCTCCAGCACCCTGTTTCTAAAACGCTCGGACTTTCCTCATTGACAGGCTCTCCCTGCCCCCGCGACCGTATAACTGTCTTAAAAAGCAAGGCTATTATATATCAAACAAAAAGTTTTGTCAAGTTTTTATTTTTTTAGTTATCAATTTAAAAAGAAAAGGCAAAAAACTTTTATTAAAAAAGAGTTCTGCCTAATCAAATAAAGGTTTAATTAAAAGATTTTTTATAAATCGTCAGCGTCTTGAACAGGCTTTTCATACTTGTCAAAAGCATCTACACCTGTATAAGAGCCAAAAGTGTCAAAATCACTTTTAAATTTATTGTTACTTACAATCTTTAGTGTTTTTTGAACTTTTACTGGTCGTTTTATTCTTTTTATTATCTCTCATATTCATCCCCCTTGATAATATGTTGTGCAGAAAGGTAAAATATATTCATAAAAAACCAAAATTTCGACAAAAAATTTTGGAGACTTTTCCCTTTTACAAAAAGTTTAAAAACTTGCGATTATATAATCGTTTTGTTTTACAATTAAAAAATAAAGGCGTATAATTGTTAAGGATTATATCTTGTGGAGATTGTAATGTTAAACGAGAAAAAGAAGTTTAATTATGGCTTTATAGTTATTGCCATTTGCTTTTTGGTAACAGGCGTGTCGCTTGGCTTTTGCTCAAGTGGAAGAACGCTTTACGTTGTTCCTATGACCGAAGCACTTGGTTTTAGCCGTGGGGCATTTTCACTTAGCGACACATTTAGATTTGTTGCAACAACCATAATAAACATTTTCTTTGGCACGCTTATAAACAAGTTCGGTGCAAAAAAACTTATTTGTGCAGGGTTTATTTGCCTTATGGGTTTTTCTGTTATCAATATGCTTGCAGAAGAACTATATATGTTTTATATCGCAGGCGTTTTGCTTGGCATCGGGCTTGCTTGGACAAGCACTACAATGGTTGGCGCTGTTGTAAAACTTTGGTGCAAAGAAGAAAATAAGGGCAAAATAACAGGCTTAATCCTTTCTTCAAACGGACTTTTTGGGGCTATTGCAACCGAAATTGTTTCGCCTATTATCTATAAAGAAGCATTTGGATATCGTGATTCATATAAGGTGATTACAATAATTCTTGCAGTTATTCTTGCGCTTGTTATAATCTTTTTCAAAGATAGACCAAAAGGCACCGAAAAAACGATTATCGAAAACAAAACAAAAAAAGCCCGTGGCAGTGGCTGGGTTGGTATGGAATATAATCAAATTTTGAAAAAACCATACTTTTACATAGCGTGCGTATGTTTGGCTTTTACAGGTATGTCGCTTCAAGGATTAAGTGGTATTGCCGTTCCACACATGCAAGATAAAGGTATTTCTAACGAACTTGTTACAACAATGACTTCGCTTGGACTTATAGTTTTGATGGGAACAAAGATTTTAACAGGCTTTATGTTCGATAAAAAGGGCTTAAGGTTTACCATGAATATTTGTTTAATAAGCACCTTCATTTCGGTTGTTGCGCAAGTGTTTGTTGATTCTTCTGATTTAGGTATTGCCCTTTCGTTTGTAAGACTTGTGTTCCAAGACATTGCCCTTCCACTTGAAACGGTTATGCTTCCACTCTATGCAAGTGAACTTTTTGGAAACAAGAGTTATATGAGCGTTCTCGGTGTGTTCTCTGCTGCGAACTATGCTGGGTATGCCCTAGGCTCGCCTATTGGTAACTTTATTTTTGATATTTTTGGAAGTTATGATATCTCGTTTATCGTTTTCGGTGGACTAATGGTGTTTGTTGCAATCGCAATGCAATACGTTGTTAAACAGTCAAGAAAGGATAGAGCGCTTATCGAAAAAGAAGAAAACATAGAAGCAACCTGCCAAAAGAAAAAAACAAGTTTTTTTGCAAGAGTTAAATGGAATAAAAAAGTAAGTCCTGCAGTCGGCTATTCACTTTTCTTTGCCACTATTTCACTTGCCCTTTTAATCGGTGTATTAGTTATTTGCTTATAGATAAGGAAAAATAAAATAAACAAAAAAAAGAAAAAGAGTGGCTAGCCACTCTTTTTTTGTTTTTATAAATTATTAAATTATCTAACGCCTATTCTGGTTGCTTTTGCTTTGCCACTGAGTAGGTCTGCTAAAGAGCATTTTGCAGAAGCAATTATAACCTTTGTGCCAATTTTAACGGCATCTTTTATATATTCGAGTTTAGCCTTAGCACCGTTTGCCCCTGCCCTTGATGCGCCGTTGCAATAATTTTCGCACTCGGTAATATTATCTAACACTTCATAAATGTCTTTACCAGAGATTTCGCTGATCAAAGTGCTTGGGTCGTGACTATCTTTATAAATACCGTCTGCACTTGTTAAAATAATTAAATTTTCTGCTTTAACAAGGCAAGCGATTTGAGAAGCCGTTTCATCGTTATCCACACACTCAACAACCTTATCCGTTTTGTTTTTAAGTGACTGAATTTCAAACCTACGGCTTTCTTCTGTGCTTATTGCATCGTTATAGTTAATGATAGGAATTGCATTTTGGTCTTTTGCACGAAGAAGCATTGCCTTTAGGTGTTCTCTTTTTTGTGGGTCGTTAAAGTGTTGGTGTTCAACCAAAACTTGTCTAAGCGAATATTTAGAGTCCACAAACTCACGATAGGTTGACATCAAAATAGACTGACCTTGTGCAGCATAGTCGGTTTTAACGTCTTCTTTTTCGCCAACGAGTTCTTTGCCGTTTCTTTTTATATAGTCAAGTCTGCCCGTTTCGGCAGCACCACTTGTAATCCAAATATATCCCGGCTTTAGTTCAGAAGATAACCTTGCAATCAAGGTATAGTCTAAAATATTGCTCTCCTTATCGATGAGCGCCATTGAACCGATTTTGCCAACGAGTTTTGTATCGAAAGTCATTTTTTTCACCTTAAAAAGTTAATATCTTTTAATATTATAATCTAAAAAGACAAAATTTTCAACTAATTACACCAAAAATAAGTATTGTTTTATATTTTTAGGCAAAACTAAGATAAAAGCAATGTAAAGGAGAACAAAAATGAAACTAAAAGATAGCAAAACATATCAAAACTTAATGACTGCTTATTTAAGAGAGTCTGGAGCATACAACGAGTATACTTTTTATGCCGAACAAGCCAAAAAAGATGGCTACGAAGTGATATACAACATTTTCAATCAGTTTGCTGACAACGAACAAGCCCACTCTAAAATTTGGTTTAAGTTGTTTCACGGAATTTCAAATACCGAAGAAAACCTTATTGATGCTGCCGACCTTGAAAACTACGAGCGCTCTGTGTTATATTCAGATTTTGCTAAGGTTGCAAGAGAAGAAGGTTATGAAGATATAGCAAGCCTTTTTGATGGGGTGGCTGCCATTGAAAGACAGCACGAAGAAACTTATAGACAACTTGCCGAAAAGGTAAAGTCAGATAGTATGTTCAAAAGCAAAAAAGAAGTGTGGTGGAAGTGCAATAACTGTGGACACTTGCACAAAGGCTTAACTGCCCCTGAAATATGCCCTGTATGTTCGCATCCACAAGCATTTTTTGGTATCGACAACACAAAATAATTAAAAAAATCAAGATAAAGAAAAAGGATAGCGAGTGCTATCCTTTTTTATGATAAATTTATTTTACAAGGTCAAATATTGCCTTTTTATAAATTTTATAAGCCGTTAAAATTTGCCCCTTTGAAACGTTTTCGTTGGCATCGTGGATATTATCGATATGTCCTTTTAGTTTTGGTCCAAAAGCACAGCCTTTATTAAACGCCCTTGCAAAAGTTGAACCACCCATGCTTATAGGCTGGGCGTTTTCGCCTGTTATCTCGTTATAAGCATTAAGCAAGGTTTGAACAAACTCGCCACTCTTTTCAGCCATCATTGGTGGGTGACGCTCTGTTGTTTTGTATGGAATATCAAAACTATCAAAAATAGGTTTAACATCTTTTAAGTCAAATGGTGCAGGAATCCTGCAGTCGCAAGTAATAGTTATTCCTTTTTCATCTTCTCTAATAAGGTCTGGCGAAAGGGTGACCACCCCTTGTTCGTTTTTAAGGGCAAATATGCTTTTTTTGTCATAGAACAAATTGTCTAAAACACCTTTCACATCTTCGCCCATATATAAAAGGTATTCAAAAAGTTTAAGCATAGCATTTATGCCAAGTTGTGGACTAGAGCCGTGTGCCGACTTGCCTTTTGAAACTATATAGCCCTTTTCATCGAGCGAAAGCCCAAACTTATCAAGGTCATCTTGTTTTATATTGATAAGTGGGCGAATAGTTACATGGTCACAAACGGCATTTAGCGCTGTACCCCCCTTAACATCGGCAAAATTTTTAAGTTTTGGCAAGGAAAAAGCAACTTCAACAATGCCCTTTTCAGCATAACTAATAGGGAAATCTCCGTCTGGTGAAAAGCCGTATTCTGGCAAAGTGGTTTTTGTTCTTAGGTATTCTATATCTCGCCAGCCACTTTCTTCATCACAGCCAACGATAAGTCGAATTTTTTTGTTTACAGGCAGTTTATAGTCTTTTAACTCTTTTAATGCATAAAGGCAAGATAGAAGTGGCGTTTTATCATCGCATACCCCTCTGCCATAATACACGCCATCACGA
>JAZOMM010000116.1:0-8171 GCA_045653965.1 Christensenellaceae bacterium
CGTTTGCCCTTAAAAACTTTGAGCCAAATTTAAGTCAAGAACAAGTGGAAGATAGGGTTAGGTCTGCCATAGAAATGGTGGGGCTAAACTATCAAATGATAAAAGAAAAATCACCTTTTGAACTTTCTGGTGGGCAAAAAAGAAGGGTGGCTATTGCTGGCGTTATCGTTGCAAGACCAGAAGTTTTAGTTCTCGATGAGCCTGCTGCCGGCTTAGACCCACAGGGTAAAAAGGACTTTTTAGAACTTTTGCACACGCTCCACAAAGAGTTCGTTAAAACTATAATAATCGTTTCGCACGATATGAACGTAATATCCGAGCACTGCACAAAAGTGGCAGTTTTTTCGGCTGGAAAACTTTGCGCAAAAGGTACTCCAAAACAAGTGTTTAGCGATTATGAACTTATAGAAAATTTAAAACTCGACCTTCCAACAACGGCAAAGATTATAAAAAAACTTAGTGAAAAAGGCATAAAAATAGATTGCGACCTAACGGTAAAAGATTTCGTTAGGGCTATTAAGGACAAGGGGGAACGCTTATGAAAGACTTCTCTTTTGGTCAATATTACCCAGCAAAATCCTTTGTTCATAAGATGGATGCAAGGGCAAAAATCTTAATATCAATCGCATATATCGTTGCAGTATTTTTAGTTAAACAATTTCAATTTATGGGATTTTTGGCGTGTTTGCTTTTCGTTTTAATAGCCACAATTTGTTCAAAAGTTCCATTTTTAAAGGTGCTTAAAAGCATAAAAGGAATATTATTTTTAATCATAATTTCGGCAATTTTGCAACTATTTTTTAGAAGCGATGGCAGAGTGGTTTTCGAGTGGACTTTTATTAGAATTACCGATATGGGATTACTTAATGCAGGTTTTATAATCGCTAGAATAACGCTAGTGGTTTTAGGTGCAAGTTTACTCACTTATACAACAACTCCTGTCGAACTTGCTGATGGCATTGAAAGCCTTCTTTATCCACTAAAATGGATAAAATTTCCCGTTCACGAATTCGCACTTATAATGAGCATTGCTCTTAGATTTATTCCAACACTTTTAGAAGAAACTGATAGAATTATGAAGGCACAAAAAGCAAGGGGTGCAAACTTTGAAAGTGGCAATATTTTCAAAAAGATAAAGGCACTTATTCCTATTCTTATTCCACTTTTAATCAGTTCGTTTAGGCGTGCAGATGAACTTGCAGACGCTATGGATGCAAGGTGTTATTCGGGAAGTAAAAATAGAACGAGATTTAAAAAACTAACCTTTACTTATAGAGACCTTTTGGGCACACTTTTAATCGCTGGGCTTATCACAGGCATAGTATTTTTGAATATTACAGGCTTTTTAACGGTGGTGCTATGAGAGTTAAGATTTTAGTCAGTTATGACGGCGCTAATTATTGTGGTTGGCAAGTTCAACCAAATGCAATAACCGTTCAACAAGTTTTAGAAGATGCACTATTTGAAGTGACAGGCAAAAGGTCAAGGATAACGGGCAGTGGAAGAACTGATGCTGGCGTTCACGCATTGGGGCAAGTGGCACACTTTGACACCGATGCAAATATCCCCCCAGAAAAGTTCTTTTTGGCAATGAATATTCATCTTCCAGATGACATAAAAGTGCTAAAAAGCGAACTTGCTGAAGATGATTTCCATGCAACGAGAGATGCAAAGAAAAAAACTTATAGGTATTCTACCTATGTAAATCAAACAATACTTCCATTAAAGGACAAATATTCCGTTCAAATAGAGCATAAAATCGATGTTGAAAAAATGAGAGAGTGCGCTAAGATTTTAGTTGGCACTCACGATTTTAAGTGCATGAGCGCAACAGGTGGTGGCGCAAAAACAACGGTTAGAACAATTTATTCAATCGATATAGTTCAAAACGATAAGGACATAGATTTTTATATTTGTGGGAACGGGTTTTTGTATAACATGGTTAGAATTATGGTCGGCACGCTTATAAAGGTGGGCAGTAATAGGCTTGAAATTAGCGATGTTAAAAAAATGCTTAAAACGGGAAAGAGAAGCCTTGGTGGAAAAACCCTTTCAGCAAAAGGACTAACTTTGGTTAGCGTAGAGTATTGATTATAAAAAAATTGTGCTTGGCAAAGAAAAACAACACAATATATAGTTATAGGCATAAAAATATGTGAAAATAGTTTAAAAACTATGCAAAAACCATATAAAAACGCTTGACTTAAAAGTTAAAAAAAGTTAATATATTTAGGCGTTTATAAGGAAAAGTTCGTGTATTTTTGAGATTAGCCCTCTCAAAGTTGCCAATTTCGTGTACGGCAATACGGATTAAAACTTGTAACATTAAATAAAAAATAATAGTTAAAACTTAAAGGAGAAACTCAATGAAAACTTATATGGCTCACGCTGAAAACGTGGTTAGAAAGTGGTATGTTGTTGATGCTGAAGGCGTTGTTTTAGGTCGTCTTGCATCTAAAGTTGCAGCAATTCTTCGTGGTAAGAATAAGCCAACTTTCACACCAAACGTTGACACGGGTGATTTCGTTATAATTGTTAATTGCGACAAAGTGCTTTTAACAGGTAAGAAGTTGGAAAAGAAATACTACACATATCACACAGGTCATATTGGTGGACTTAAGTCTATTCAATATAAAACACTTATGGCAAACAAGGCAGACGTTGCTGTTTATGAAGCAGTTAAAGGCATGCTTCCAAAGAACAGTTTAGGCCGTTCAATGCTCACAAAACTCAAAGTTTATCGTGGTGCAGAACACAACCATCAAGCACAAAAACCAGAAGTGCTTAAGTTAGTGTAATTGAGGTGTAATTATGGCAAAAGCAACAAGTAAGAAAAAGGTTCAATATTGGGGAACTGGTAGAAGAAAGAAAGCAATCGCTCGTGTAAGACTTATCCCAGCAGGTGATGGTCAAATCACAATCAACGGCAAAACAGTTGATGAATATTTGTGTCTTGACACATTAAAGTTTATCGTTCGCCAACCATTAGTTTTGGTTGAAGCAGACGCTAAATACGATGTAATCGTAAACGTTTGTGGTGGTGGCTACACAGGTCAAGCAGGTGCAATCCGTCACGGTATCGCTCGTGCTTTATTGCAAGCAGAACCAGAAACAAGAGCAGCATTAAAGAAGGCAGGTTTCTTAACAAGAGATTCAAGAATGAAGGAAAGAAAGAAATACGGTCTCAAAAAGGCTCGTCGTGCTCCACAATTCTCAAAGAGATAATTGGAAAGGGTTTTTGGTCAATCCAAAACTCAACACGAAAACAAAAAACAAAACCAAAAAGCAAGGATTTATTCCTTGCTTTTTTTTGTTTTTAACGGAAAGCGAATTTATGTGGTTAGTTTATCGTGTTTTTCCTTAACCCTTTTAACAAATTCATCGTGCGAATTTATTGTCAAAAGCATATTTTTTTGTAGTGGCATAGGCACGCTATTGTTTGGGCTTTGATTAGTGGCACTATTTTTGTTTTCATTTTGAGAATTATTGCCACTAAAAAGGGTTTTTCCTAAAGAAGAAATAATGCCACTTGCTATGTCTTGTGCATTGTCATTTATAGGCGAAGACTGATTTTTTTGGGCATTTAAAGGAAAAAAAGAATTCAAAAGGTTAAAAATACCGAATTTATTCATTTTATTGTCTCCTAACAAAGAAAAATTTGCGAAAAATCATTGCAAAAGTTTTAGATATAAGGTATAATATATAAACGGTATAATTTTATTATATATTGATATAAATAATATATTCGAACAAAGTTAAAAAGTTTACTCAAAAATAAGAGGATTTTGTATGAAGAAAATTTTATCTAAATTGATTTGCTTAATGCTTATAATGGGCATTGCACTTACAAACTTAATTGGGTGTACCGAATCTAGTTGGAAAGGCAAGGTTACCTTAAAAAATAGTGGTGCAGTTATAGAAAATGCAGGTTTTATTGCAGAAACCGAAAATTATTTATATTTCATTAA
Source organism: Christensenellaceae bacterium (assembly GCA_045653965.1). Lineage (GTDB taxonomy): Bacteria > Bacillota > Clostridia > Christensenellales > Borkfalkiaceae > UBA1259. Next base: position 3,969 of record JAZOMM010000116.1, read on the forward strand.
CGGCATTGAAAGCACAACCTCAAACAATAAAATGGGAACGCCACTTAAGGGTGCACTTTTAGTTGCTGATAAAAACGACCTTTCTAAAACCGAAGTAGTTGTTCCAAAACTTATGGTTGCATCAGATTACAATGCAGGTGTTTTCATTGATGGTGGTTATGTTTATTATGCAACACCAAGCGTTGAAAAGAACTCAGAAGGTCACACGGCAAACGATGAACTTGCCTTTATGAGAACAAAACTTGATGGTAGTGGCGATACTGATGAATTCTTTACGCTTAAAACATCAAACGCAATTTCAGCAGAGCACAGATTTGTAAAGGCTGAAAACGGACAAGTTTTAATTTATTATTATAATGCAGACACAATGAGTGTTATTTGCTATAACACAGCAAATGGAGAAAGTTCTACTATTATCAAGCAAAAAGCAGTTGATGATGGTGATTCTTTAGAAAAACTTGTTTTATTAAAGAGTAAAGAAATAACAGATATAGTTGGATATTATACAACAACAGTTTATTCAGAAAAACACGAAACTTTGTACAATAGAGTTTATGTGATTAAAGCAGGTAGCACAGTTGGTGAACTTGTAGTCGATGGCGAAAATGATGAAAACACTCAAATCGATGACGTTAAATATTCAATCACTCTTATAAACGAAGGTTTTGTTTTCTTTACAAAAACAAACTCAGGCAGAACTGAATCTTATGCAATTAGCACTTCAGAAGCAAAAACAGGCGACTGGTCTAATGCAACAAAAATTTATAACACAGAACACGTTGCATCAACAACGCTTATTAACGGCTCACTTGCAGAAGCATATACTATAGGCGATACAAAAGTTTATAAAGTTTCTTTCTTAACAAAGGGCGAAAAAACACCTGTTGTTCTTAAAGAAGGTATTAGCAAGTTGTTGTTCATAAAAGATGGAAGTCTTTATTTCTATGATGCAGAAGGGCTTATTAAAAAGATGACACTTGATGAAACTGATGATGACAAACAATTTATCGTTGTTTCTGAAGATACGGCATCAACTTCTTGGTATGATGTAGAAGTAAAAAACATTGCTGGCAAAGATTATTTGTTCTATTGCGATATATCTAATACAGGCAAGTCTTATATCAAATATGTAGATTTATCTGCAGAAGTTGTTTCAAAAGACACCGATGATGATGGCGAAGATGATTTATTCTATTTAGAATCAGAAAAGATTTATAATCTTGGCAAAATGACAGATAAAGACAAGGCAGAAGTTTTTGATTCAAAAGTAAATCTTCAAGCAACCTATTCTCCAGTAAACGGCATAGGCGAAAAAGCAGAAGATGACCAAGATTTCTATAACGAAATAATGGAACTTAAGGCAGAATACGAGACGTTGAGTGCTTCAGTTAAAGAAAAGGTTTCAGATACAGCAAAGAACACTTTGAGATGTATTGAAAAGGCTTTTGAAGTTGCTGAAGAATACAAAAAGTTGGCACAAATCGAATTTGTTGGAAGCCTTGAAGAAGCAGAAGCGTTAGGTCTTAAGACAGTTTATAACCAAGTAAAAGGCTATATAAAGGCATTTAAGAATAGCGCTGATAGAGAAGGCGTAGATGCATTTATTTCAGACAACTTAAAAGCACACTATACAAAAGCAGTTGTTCTTTTTGAAGGCGAAAATAAATAATATAAAAAAACAACAAAAATAAAACAATATTAAAAAACCCACTGATTTTCAGTGGGTTTTTTGTATTTTTATTTGTTATTTAATATTTAATTCTTAACATTAGTTGTTTAATCAAATTTATATTTTGTCAGCCATTTGCCTGAAATAAACCTTATTATAAACACTGCAAATCTAAGTGTCCAATCGCAGAACATTGCATACCACACGCCCATAACACCCATATTAAGAAAGCCTGTGAAAACAAAACTTAATCCAACTCTTAATGCCCACATAGAAGATATTGCAATTATCATTGTAAAACGAACATCGCTTGCCGCCCTGAAACTATTTGGCAAGGTGAAAGCAACAGGCCAAATGGTGCAGATAAATATACTATGAACAAAAATTATTTCTTGCGCAAGTTTTGTTGCACCTTCTGATAGATTATACATTCCAATAAAGAAATTAGAGAATAAGCATAGAATAACCGAAACAGAAATTACGCAAACGTAAGTTATTGCCGTTAGTTTTTTTGCATAATATTTTGCTTGCTCTTTATGTTTTGCACCCACGCACCTTCCAACAACAGCCGTCATTGCAATTCCCAAAGCCGTGCCACAAGCATATTGAAAACCAACAAGTGTGTTTGCCGTTGCATTTGCTGCAATTTGCGCTGTGCCAAGTGCTGAAATTAAACTTAAAGTTATAACCTTGCCAAACTGAAACATTCCGTTTTCAAGTCCACTTGGAATACCTATGTTGCAAATGTTTTTAACAAGCCTAAAATCAGGTTTATAATTAAATAATTTATTTATGTATACAGCCTTATTTTTTCTGCAAGCACAAACTGTAATTATTATTGAGCCGACTATATAAGAACATAAAGTTGCAATACCAGCACCACTTGCACCCATATTAAAACCGAAAATCAATATAGCGTTGCCTGCCACATTGATAAGATTTGTTGTAAGTGAAACAGCCATGGTAATTCTTGTGTTGCCTTGCGCCCTATAAAAAGAAGCATTTGCGTTGTAAAGGACCAAGAAAATAAAGGAAATAGAAGTGTAAAGGGAATAGTTTAAGGCGTTATCCATAACGTCAAATTCAATCTTTCCAAAAATAAACCCTAAAATATATTTTCTAAAGCAAACCATTATAACTGAGACTAAAATAGAGATAAAAACGGTTACATATATAAGTTGTTTACCTGCTTCCATTGCTCTATCATAGTCTTTTTTTCCAATAAGTTGGGCGATAACTATTGCACCACCAGAACAAAGCGCAGTGAATAGATATGTTAAAAACAAATTAAAACTATTCACAAGCGAAACACCAGAAACGGAAGCCTCACCACAAGAAGAAACCATAACGGTGTCTGCCATGCCAACAAGCACAACAAAAAATTGTTCTATCAGCAGTGGAATTATAATTTTTCTTAAATCTCTGTTAGAAAAAAGCATAAAAAAATCTCCTACTACTTATAATAGCATAAAAAAACAAAACAAGTTAATAAATATTAGTAAAAAAACTTGTACAAAAGATAGATTTTGTATATAATTTAAGTGGAGAGAAAAATATGAATTATATAGTTAATTTTGTCGAATATAAACAGCAAGCCTTTCCACTACACAAGCACGAACATTATGAAGTTTTGGTTTATGTTGATGGTGAAGGGGCTATAAAGATTGAAGAAGAAACGGTTAATATAAAAAAGGGAACAATCGTTGTTGTTCCACCAAAAATGATGCATGGCTCAACTTCAAAAAGCAACTTAAAAAGCATATACGTGGCGTGGAAAGAAAATGCCCCCTTTACCTTTAACAAGCCACTCATTTTTGATGATAATCAAAATCAAGAAGGGCAGTTTTTAGTTAAGGCAATTTATAACAATTTATACAAAAACACAGAATATTTAACTGCACTATGCAATGCTTTGGCACAATTAGTTTTGCAAAACGTTAAAAACCAAACAAAACTAGAAAAAGCAGTATATCAAATAATAAACAAAATAACCTTAAACTTTCAAGACTGCGATTTTAACTTAAATCAAGTTCTCAACAGCGTCGATTATACAGAAGATTACATAAGAGAACAATTTCGTTTGCAAACGGGAAAAACGCCTGTTAATTATTTAACAGATGTAAGAATAGATTTTGCTCAGCAGTTGATAGAAATATATAACGAGCAAATGTCCTTAAACGAAGTGGCGTTGCAGTCTGGTTTTTACGATTATGCATATTTTTCAAGAAGGTTTTGCCAAAAAACAGGGCTTTCGCCACGACAATATAAAAACAATGTTAGAAAAAAGATAGAAGAAAGCGATTAAAAAGAAAACCCCCACCAATTTTTCGGTGGGGTAAAATTTTATTAGTTATTATTTATTTTTTGTCGGTGCTTCCAAGTCCACCAACTCTTTTAATTTCGCATTCATCATCAATGGTAATTCCATATTCAACGAACACGCCTTGAGCAAAGGCTTTTCCTTTTTCAACGATAAGTTCTTTATCGCCACAGTTAGTAATCTTTATAAAAATGTGACCTTCGTTATCGGCAAA
>JAZOMM010000117.1:0-8133 GCA_045653965.1 Christensenellaceae bacterium
GATGGGGGAATATATTCAACTAGTATAAAGTTCGGATTTTTTGAAACCATAGGTAGAAGCCTTGAATATTCCTTTATGCTGGCAGGCACAGTCTTTACTGTTTTAGGTCAACTTATAACGGGTGCGCTTGGCATAAGTTCGCTTGGTGGCACGGTTACAACCATTGCAGTCACTGCCGATGCAATCAAAATCGGTGGGCTTAGACAAATCCTTAATATGATGTCATTTATCGGTGTAAACCTTGCAGTGTTTAACCTGCTTCCTTTCCCAGCACTAGATGGCTCAAGGGTGGTATTCACTGCGATTGAAGGTGTTAGAAGAAAGCCGTTAAATCGTAGAATTGAAGGGCTTATTCACACCATCGGTCTTTTCGCGCTTCTGCTTTTTGCCGTGTTTGTCGACCTTCAGCAGTGTTTTTAGACTAAAAAAGGCTATTATAACTAAAAATAATGTTAAATATTAAAAATTTGTATAAAAAACTTGCTTAAAAAATATGTGTTTTTTAAAAAAGTGTGATATAATTTGTTAGAAAAAAATATTATGTTTTTAATTCGGAGGATGAAGAAATGGAAATTAAGAATCAATATTTATTAGATTTACTTAAAAGAACAGAGCAAAGAAACGCTAACGAGCCTGAATTTATTCAAGCCGTAACAGAAGTTTTTGCTACATTAGAGCCTGTTATTGAAAAAAGACAAGACCTTGTTGATGCAGGTGTTCTTGAAAGAATAGTTGAACCTGAAAGACAAATTATTTTCAGAGTTCCTTGGGTTGACGATAACGGCAAGCCACACGTAGACAGAGGTTTTAGAGTTCAATTTAACTCTGCTATCGGTCCATACAAGGGTGGTATTAGACTTCACCCATCAGTTAACCTTAACATCATCAAATTCTTAGGTTTTGAACAAACATTTAAGAACACTTTGACAACACTTCCTATGGGTGGTGGCAAGGGTGGTTCTGACTTTGACCCTAAGGGCAAATCAGACAATGAAATTATGAATTTCTGCCAAAGTTTTATGACAGAACTTTATCGTCACATCGGTGCTGACCTTGACGTTCCAGCAGGTGACATCGGCGTTGGCGCAAGAGAAGTTGGCTATATGTTCGGTCAATATAAGAGAATTAGGAACGAATGGGTTGGCGTTTTAACAGGCAAGGGCTTACAATATGGTGGCTCACTTGCAAGAAAACAAGCAACAGGTTATGGCCTTTGCTACTTTACAAACGAAATGCTTCTTGCTAACGGCATGAGTTTTGAAGGCAAAACAGTTTTAGTTTCTGGTTCTGGTAACGTTGCAATCTATGCTTGCGAAAAGGCAACATCATATGGTGCAAAAGTTGTTGCAATGAGCGATAGCAACGGTTATATCTATGACAAAGATGGTATCGACCTTGATGCTGTTAAACAAATTAAAGAAGTTGAAAGAAAGAGAATTAAAGAATACTTAAATTATCGTCCAAACGCAGAATATCACGAAGGTTGCAAAGGCATTTGGACAATCCCATGTGATATTGCTCTTCCATGTGCAACACAAAACGAAATCGATGGCGAAAGTGCAATGGCTCTCGTTAAAAATGGTTGTAAGGTTGTTTCAGAAGGTGCTAATATGCCTTCAACACCTGAGGCAATTGATACATATCTTTCAAATGGTCTTCTCTATGGTCCAGCAAAGGCAGCAAACGCAGGTGGCGTTGCAACATCTGGCTTAGAAATGACACAAAACAGCATGAGACTTTCTTGGACATTTGCTGAAGTTGATGAAAAACTTCACGGCATTATGAAGAGTATCTTTAAGGCTTGTGATGATGCTTCTAAAGAATACGGCAAGCCAGGTAACTACATGGCTGGTGCAAACATTGCAGGCTTCTTAAAAGTAGCAGAGGCTATGAAGGCTCAAGGCAACGTCTAATTTTAAGGCTTATAAACGGCGTTATGCTTCGTTTCTGTGCAAACTCGAAACTTTGATGAACAGACGTTCTATCAAATCTTCTTGTCTGCACGAGCCTCGCCTAACTTGTTTCTAAACCTTAAAATACAATAGAAAATTTATAAACAAAACGCAAGGAATTATCCTTGCGTTTTTTTACTTATTTATTAAACAATTTGCTTTATAAATTTTGTCACAAAAATTAAGAAAATTTTTAATAAATACTTTTATAAAAAGTGTAATTATATATTGACAAAAGTGGTGTAGGGTGTTATTATTAAATTAAAGAAAAATGTATGCATTAATTAGTTAATGAATATTAACTAAAAAGCATAGATATGAGGATATAAAATTATGAAAAATCAATTTAAGGTTGGTGTGGCAAGGGAAGTTATCTCTCCAGAACTAGGAACTCTACTTCAAGGTTATCCAAGAAAGAGACCTGCAAAAAAAGTTTTCGATGACCTTACAGTAAGTGCTATTGCTTTTTCTAAGGGCGACCTTTTAGGCATTATGATTAGTGCCGAAGTTTTGCAAGTGCCTGCACATTCAGTTAATAGAATTAAAGATATCGTTGCTAAAGAAACGGGTGTTGATAGCAAGAATATATCTTTTTCTGCAACGCACACTCACTCTGGTCCATCACTTGAAAGCATGCCTGGTTGGGGCGATGCCAACGATGAATACTTTGACAACATTTTTATTCCACAAATAATCAAGGCTTCAAAAGGTGCATTAGAAAATATGACACCTGCCGTTATGGGCGTTTCTACAACCGAAAGCATGGCTGGTGTTAATCGTCGTCAATACACAATTAAAGGTGGCGTTGCTTTAGGTCAAAACCCATTTGGTGTTTACGACAAGACAATGACTGTTGTGGCGTTTAAGGATTTAGAAGGCAAGCCTATTCTCAATATAGTTCACTATGGTTGTCACCCAACAAGTGCAGGTTCTGCATGGTATGTAACACGTGACTGGCCGGGTGTTATGATTGATAGTTTAGAAAAGCATACGGGCGCTATAACTGTGTACTTTAACGGTGCAGAAGGTGACGTTGGGCCAAGAGTATCAAATGGCAGAACGGGTGGTGACAGCAACTTAGAAACGGGCGACAGTACGATGATAGATATGATTGAAGTAGGCTCGCTCGCAGCGTTAGATGCAACAAGGGCTTATAAACAAATCAAAGAATACACTGATGTTGACTTTAAACTCTTAAAAGGTGTGGTAAGTCTTCCATACAAACCACTTTTAACTATTGAAGAAATTAAAGCAAGAATGGCAGAACTTGGTGATCCAAAAAAACTTCACGATTCTTATGTTAGAGAATATGCAAATCTTTTAGAAGTTTTGAAAATTCACGAAGAACAAGCCGAAATTCAAACGGCGCTAGAGTATGATCAAGTTATGTTTGCTTTTAACTCTACTGTGTTCGTGCCTTTCCCATTTGAAATGTTTTCATCAATTGCGTTAAGGCTCCGTCAATTTAGTCCATATCAAAACACGCTTGCAACAGGTCTTACAAACGGCTCGTATAGTTATCTTCCAGGACAAGAAGACCTTGTTCGTGGTGGCTATGAAGTTAATATGTTTAGGGGTGGCATTTATAAATTAAAAGATGACACCGACTGGACTATTGTTAAAGAAAACTTAAGAATTATGAGTGAAAATCTCAATAACTAAATAAAAAAATATATAAAAAGGAAATAAAGAAAATGAAAAATCAATTCAAAATTGGCGTGGCAAAAGAAATTATATCACCACCACTCGGCACACTTTTATATGGTTATCCAAGAAAAAGACCAGCCTCAAGAGTACACGATGATTTATGCGTAAATGCTATTGCGTGCGAACAAGGCGATTTACGTGGCGTTATTATCAGTGCTGATATTTGTAGCGTTACGTTTGAAATCACTGATAGAATTAGACAAGCAATTTTCGACCTTACAGGTGTTGCTAAAGAAAATATTTCTTTCTCAGCAACGCACACTCACTCAGGCCCAGCAATCAAATCTTCTGGTGGTTGGGGTGATGCAAACGATGCTTATATAGATGGAATTTTAATTCCACAGACAGCAAAGGCTGCAAAAAGAGCTATTGACAGCATGGTTCCAGCAGTTATGGGTGTTTCAACAACAGAAAGTTTAGTTGGTATCAATCGCCGTGAATATTATGAACCAGACCGTGTTACTTTAGGTCAAAACCCATTTGGTATTTTAGATAAAACCATGACAGTTTTGGCATTCAAAGATTTAGAAGGTAAACCAGTTGTTAATATGGTTCACTATGGTTGTCACGGAACAGCGGCAGGTGGCTGTTGGGAAATCACACGTGACTGGCCAGGTCCTATGATTGATAGTTTAGAAAAACATACAGGTGCAACAACTGTATTCTTTAACGGCGCAGAAGGTGACGTTGGTCCAAGACTTTCTAGTGGTGGAACAACAGGTCCAAGCAATCTTGAAACAGGCGAAAGTGAACTTAAAGAAATGACAGAAGTTGGCTGTCTTGCTGCATTAGATGCAACGAGAGCATATAAGCAAATTAAGGAATATAGAGAAGTTAACTTTAATCTATTAAAGGGTGAAGTTCGTCTTCCTTATAAACCACACTTAACACTTGAACAAGTTAAAGAAAGACTTGTTGAACTCGGCGACAAGCCACAAAGCGTTAGTTTAAGAGAACAAGCATCACTTCAAGATGCGGTTAAAAAGTATGAAGAAGGATTTGAATTTGTTGATAGTATGAAATATCATCAAGTTATGTTTAACTTTAACTCAACAGTTTTCGTTCCATTCCCATTTGAAATGTTTGGCTCTGTTTCACTTAGACTTCGTAAATTTAGTCCATTTGAACACACGCTTTGTACGTGTAACACAAACGGTTCTGAATTCTATCTTCCTGCACAAGAAGACATGGTTCGTGGTGGATATGAAGTTACTGTGTTTAAGAGAGCAACTTTCTATAGACTAGAAGAAAATACAGACGCAACTATTGTTAAAGAAAACGTAAGAATTATGAACGAAAACTTAAACAAATAGTTTTATAAGTTAAAAGCAAACAGAAAAGGGGGGCAAATTTGCCACCCTTTAAGATTTATAAAAAACTTATATTATAACCATTTGATGTTCGTTGATTGTTTTGTTTGTTATAAGCGAATATAGGTCGTTTGCTAGAATATCTTTTTCAAAACATTCTTTTGCAGTCTTTTTCAAAAGACCTTCATCGCTTTTTCTAGTCAATATAGGCACTGAGGCATTATTGCAAAGGAGTGGGATAATGTCTTTTGAATTACTATTTATTGCAAGAACTTTTGCATATAAATTGCTATCTAAACAGTCAAACACCAAGTCCTTATCAATATTTAATAGGTTTGCTATAAGTATCCTTTGAATTCTACTTTTCGTATACCTTTTTGTGCACACCTTATCAATAAACACATCTAAAGAGTGGTTGTCTTTAACTAATGCTTTAATTCTATTTTCTAACCCTTCTGTGCAGTCTAAAATGTTTTTAAGTTTTTCATTTGTCGCAGTAATAATGCTTGCCAAACAAATGCTTTCATAGTCAAAAGGATAAGTTGTAAGGTCGCCAAAAACAAACTTAGGTACATTGCCTTTTAACTTTTTTATTTTGCCTATTTTCAAAACTTCTCTAATACTACTAGCACTCGTTATGCCTTTTTTAAGCGTTTTGTCGTTATGTTCCCCTTCACGAAGCATAGGATAAATTTTAATCTTGCTCTTTGTCGATAAAATTGCCTTTGTGTATTCCAAGCCCAAAATGTTGTTTGGGGTGGCAATAAGTGATGGGTCAAACTCTTTTCCAAGTTCACTTAGCGTTTCAAACTTTGCCTTTGCTAAAGAAATGCCACCATCTAATTTGTCTTTTAATATTTTTTTAAACTCTCTGCTTTCGTTATTCATTGCTTTAGCGAGAGAAATATAATCATCTTCGCACCCACTTTCAACGCCAAAGCAAAGGCTATCAACAATGCCCATAGAGTTTAAGATATTTATAGCACCCTTAGCAAAGATTTCGGCATTGGCAGTGGCAAAGATAGTAGGGAGTTCGATAACAAGGTCGGCGCCGGCAATAATTGCGTGCTTAGCCCTTGTAAACTTATCAAGAACTGCCACTTCTCCACGCTGAGAGAAGTTACCACTCATAATGACTATTATCTTTTCAGCGCCCAAAGTATTTTTAACATATTCAATTTGTTTCAAGTGCCCCAAATGAAATGGATTATATTCAGCAATTATGCCACAAATTTTCATAAAAAATATAAAAACCCCTAATAATAATTTACTTTTTTTAAAAAAAGTTGTAAAATAAGAATAGTGTGCTTTTTATATTTATATTTTACAACAAATTAAATAAAAATGCAAAGTTATTAAAGGAAAAAATAAAAAGGAGTAAAAATTTATGTCCAACATTTTAGAAAATATTAAAAGTCAAGCAAAAGCATTAAATAAATGCATAGTTTTACCAGAAGGTGAAGACTCTAGAGTTGTTATCGCTGCAAGCGAAATTGCTAAAGAAGGTCTTGCAAAGGTGGTTGTTTTAGGCAACAAAGATGAAATTGCAAAGGCTAACCCAACAGTTGACCTTTCAGGCGTTAAAATCGTTGACCCTGTAACAGATGAAAAAACACTTGATTATGCAAAAATCTTGTTCGATGCAAGAGCAGGCAAAATCAACAAGAAAACAGGTCAACCTGAATATGCAGATGTTGAAGCTGCAAAAGCAGGTATCTTAAAAGACTACACAATGTACGCTGCACTTATGCTTAAGGCAGGTGATGTTGACGGCTTAGTTTCAGGTGCTTGTCACTCAACAGCAAACACACTTCGCCCAGGTCTTCAAGTAATCAAAACTGCTCCTGGAATTAACACAGTATCAAGCAGTTTCGTTATGGTTGCTCCAGAAGGCGAAAACAAATATAATCCAGATGGCGTTGCAGTATTTGCAGACTGCGCTATCAATATCGAACCAGATGCACAACAAATTGCTGACATTGCAATTTCTTCTGCTCAAACAGCAAAAGACATCGCTGGTATCGAACCAAGAGTTGCAATGCTTTCTTTCTCAACAAAGGGTTCTGGCAACGACGACAAGTTCTTTAAGAGCGTTCCAAAAATGCAAGAAGCAACAGCACTTGCTAAGGCTGCTGCTCCAGACCTTAAACTCGATGGCGAATTCCAATTCGATGCTGCAGTTGCTCCAGAAGTTGGCAAGTTAAAAGCACCAGACTCAACAGTTGCAGGCAATGCAAACGTATTTATCTTCCCAAATATCAATGCTGGTAACATCGGTTATAAAATTGCACAAAGATTTGGTGGATATATGGCTCTCGGTCCAATTTGTCAAGGTTTTGCAAAACCTATCAACGACTTATCTCGTGGCTGTAGCGTAGAAGATATCATCGCAGTTGTTGCTATAACTGCTTTACAAGCAAAATAATTTTTTAAGGAAGTGTAATTATGAAAATTTTAGTTATAAATGCAGGTAGTTCATCACTCAAATATCAACTTATCGATATGACAGATGAAAGCGTTATCTTAAAGGGCGTTTGCGAAAGAATTACTTTCACAGGCGGTCAATTAACTCAAAAAACTTTCGATGGCAGACAATGCATCATCAAACAAGATATGCCAACACATAAAGAAGCAATGGAAATTGTTCTTAAGGCTATGCTTGACAAAGAAAACGGCGCATTAAAGAGCATTGATGAAATCGGTGCAGTAGGTCACAGAGTTCTCCACTCTGGTGAAGACTTCCACTCATCAGTTGTTATCGATGATGAAGTAATCGCTATCTGCGAAAAGAACGCAGAACTCGGCCCTCTACATATGCCAGGCAACATCGCTTGCATTAAGAGTTGCCGTGAAGTTATGCCAGGCGTTCCAATGGTTGCTGTATTTGATACAACATTCCACTCAACAATGCCAGCAAAAGCATATATGTATGGTATCCCTTATTCAGTTTATGAACAATATAAAATTAGAAAATATGGTTTCCACGGCACATCACACAAGTTTGTAAGTGAAGAAACTATTAAATTACTTGGCAAAAAAGATTCAAAAATCGTTGTCTGTCACCTTGGTAACGGCTCATCAATTTCAGCAGTTAAAGATGGCAAATGTCAAGATACATCAATGGGCTTTACACCGCATGAAGGCTTAGTAATGGGAACTCGTAG
>JAZOMM010000118.1:0-6305 GCA_045653965.1 Christensenellaceae bacterium
GTAGAAAAGGCACAATTCTATAACTATATTGATATATCTGAAAAGAATACAGAAACGCCAATGCTAATGAAAGTTAGTGGACCAATCAAACTAAGAAGGGCGTTAGAACTTATCGAGATATTAATGGAAAAGGTTGGTGCATTAGCATTAACTGACTATGCAGAGCAAGACTTCCGTATGCCTTATGAAAGCATAGAAAGTTTGATTGAGCGTGGGCTTGTTAAAGACCTTGACCAAACCCAAGAAGAAAACGATAACGATAAAGAAGAAAATCTAACTGAAGAACGCGACCTTGTGGACAAGCAAGAAAAAGAAGTTCTTGATACTATTTTAGGTAAAGAAGAATTTGAAATCCGTGAAAACGAGTCTTTTTATAACGGAGAAAAATGTGTGTTCAAACCTTATTTTGAAGGATATCAAACTGCAGATGCAGTTATTATTCCTATGACAAAAGATGAGTTTGACAGCCTAAAAGACAAGAAAAAACTAAAGGTCTTCAATATCGCATTAAAGAAATTTAATAAAAGAATAAAGAAAAGCAAGAAAAAATGAATCAAAAAACCAAAAAAATTATAGACATAACTGTTAAAATAGTTTGGTGGGTTTTACTTGTTCTACTTATAGCATTGATTGTTTGCATAGTAAGTGCAAAAATTAAAGGCAAAGTGCCAAAGGTTTTTGGCTATTCGATAGTAATGATAACCACCGAGAGTATGGGGGATACCTTTCCCGTTGGAACATATATTTTAATCAAAGAAACTTCGCCAGAAGATATAAAAGAAAAGGATATTATATGTTTCTATTCGGAAGACCCAAATATTTATGGTCACCCAAACACGCATAGAGTAACAAAGGTTATAGAAAGTGATGGCAAGTATGAATATATCACTAAAGGCGATGCAAATGCTGTTGAAGATAATATCACGGCAAAGGGCGATAAGATTATAGGAAGATATGTTCAAAAACTTGAGGGACTAACTTGGCTTACAGGCGCAGTTAAGTCGCAAGGAATGTTTGTTGTGTTTATAGGCATGTTTATAGCAACTGCAGGAATAATTGTCGTAACAGTTGTAATGAAATCAAAAAACGATAAAGAATAATAAAAAAGGGGGAATAAAAAGTGATTAAAGACAACTCGAAAAAAAGCGTTTTGCCAAGAATATTGATGTGTCTGCTTGTTATAATACTTGTAATGTATTTTATCAGTGTAATCGCAGGTTATTCGCCTTTTTATGACAATTCGGCAGAAAAGAATGCTCTCGTTGCAATAAATAAAGACAATGTCAAAATAGAGCAATTAATAAACGAGCGATATGACGACTTAATGGAAGTTAAGCAGTCGCTTAAAGATACATCTTCTCATAATGCAATAGTAGATACACTAAGCACCTATATAGGTTCAGAAAAGTTTGGTGATTTAAGATTTTTTGCAAATGGAAAGATATACGATGCAAACGGGTTAGAAGTAACCGTTGAATATGCTGAAATAAAAGCATTTGAAGGGTTAAACAGAAGGGCTTTTTCGGGCGAATATATAGACCAAATGTTAAACAAATCGTGCGTGGCGTTTTATATTCCTATGATAGGCTCGGAAAACATAAGTGGGTTAGTTTCAATAGTTGAAGCACGAAACTTTATAAGCCTTGATAATGCACTTAACGAAAATTCAAAAGCATTGTCAATTATAACCGATGGTGGCGTTAATCTATGCGATAAGGTTAAAGATGGTTATAATGAAACGATAGGAAATAGTTACTTTAACTTTATAGAAAGGCTTACTCAAGACCAAGAAATCACTCAAAAAATCACTAATTTGATGGCGAGTGGTAAATCAGGCGTAGTGCACATAAAAATTAATGGCGAAAAGCACATAGTTGCCGTTAAGCCTATCGCATCAGCAGATAATAAGTTATATATTGTATCGCTAAGCGTTAGTGAAACATTAATGAATTTGGAAATGGGGTATTTGCGACAAATTATATCGCTAATCATCATTGCAGTTGTATCATTAATTGTTAGTTTGGTGTATGCTTGGTTATATCATAAGCATAGCAAGAAAAAAATAAGAAATGCAAACTTTACATATCAAAATTTAGAGTGCCCAAACATAGAACAATTAAAACTAGATATAGCAAACGGACTGTCTACAGCACCGATTTTTCTTAAAAAGTATTCAGTAGTTGTTCTTAAGTTGAGAAGATTTTCAAGCATAAGCAAGGTGCTTGAAGACAAAGACGTTGATGAACTTTTAAGGCACTCTGCAAAAATTTTTGCAGGGATATGCGCATATGATGAAAGTTATGCATACTTAGGTAACGGCGCATTTGGTTTATTCTTAAAATATACAGATGAAAGGTCGTTTGGCAAAAGGATAAGCATGATAAAAGGCATATCTACAAAAAATCCGTTTGCTTTGTCAAAAGGCATGACCCTTAGATATAGGGTTGGCGTGTGCCATGCATTTGGTGGAACGAGAACTAATGCTTCTGAAATGATTGAAAATGCACTTACGGCAAGCAAGATTGCAAAAGATAGAACAAATTCACCATTTATTGTATATGACATAGAAATCAACAAAGAGGTTGCTAAAAACGAAAAGATAGAAAGCATCATGGAAGACGGCTTGAGAAACGGCGACTTTAAGTTGTTTTTGCAACCAAAGTATAATATCAAAAATGATAGAATAGATAGTGCAGAAGCACTTGTTAGATGGTTTGATAGAGAGCGTGCAGACTATATATTCCCAGCAGAATTTATAAGTTTGTTTGAAACAAACGGCTTTATCGTTAAGTTAGACCATTACATTTATTTAGAAGTATTGCAATACTTTAAGAGTGCAGTAGAGCGTGGCGAAAAGGTTGTTCCTATATCGGTCAATGTATCTCGTGTAACCATGTCATCGCCAGACTTTTTAGAGTTTTATATAGACAATAAAAGAAAGTATGGCATAGGCGATAACTTTATTATGCTTGAACTTACAGAAAGTTATGCCCTTGATGATAATAATAGTATTAAAGACATTGTAGAAAAACTTCACAAAAACGGCATTAAATGTTCGCTTGATGACTTTGGCTCAGGCTTCTCATCATTTAACGTCTTAAAGAGCATACCGTTTGATGAATTAAAACTTGATAGGTGCTTCCTTGAAAAAACCGATAACCCTGAAAAAGATGATATAGTTTTGAAAATGGTTATTGATATGGCTAAGGCTTTGGGCATTACCATCGTTCAAGAAGGTGTTGAAACTAAAGATATGCTCGATAAGGTAACTAACTATGGTTGCGATGTGATTCAAGGTTATTACTATGCAAAAGCAATTTCACTAGAAGAATTTAAAGTGTTCTTAAAGACAAACACTTCAATCGAATTTAAGTCAAGAGTAAAATAATAAAGCAAAATAAAAACTAAACATAAAAAAAGACCTTGAAATCAATCAAGGTCTTTTTTGTTTGCATTTTTATTGCAATATTTAGCGTTTATAATTGTATTTTAACAGATTTTGTGGTATAATAACACAAGATGAAAACAAACTTAAAGGAGATACAACTAATGAAAAAGTTTTTTGGTGAATTTAAAAAATTCATAACTCGTGGCAATGTTCTTGACATGGCTGTCGGCGTTATCGTTGGTGGTGCGTTCACTGCTATCGTTAACGGCGTTTCAAACTTTATATTAAAGCCTATTATCAACTGGATACTCGCTCTAATTCTCGGTGGTGAAGGTTTAAGTGGCGCTATTACCTTCCTTTCAAAAGGTTATGCAGCAGATGGAACAATAGACCTTGCTAACTCTATCTATATCGATTGGGGCGCATTTATTTCTGCAGTTATCAATTTCTTCCTTATCGCTTTAGTTCTTTTCACTATCGTTAAGATTATGAACGAAATTAAAGAAAACAACGAAGAATTGAAAGAAAAGATAAAGAAGAAAAAACTATCAAAAGAAATCAAGAAAGAATTAAAAGCAAAAGGCATTAAGCGTTCTGATAAAAAAGCAGTTGAAGCATATTTATTAGAGAAAAAGGCAGAGGCTGATGCTAAATTAGAGCAAGAAAAACTTGAAGCCGAAGAAAAGGCAAAACAAGAAAGACTTGCTAACCCAACAACAGAAGATTTGCTTAAAAAACTTATTGAAATAATGGAAAATAAGTAAGCATTATTTATCTAAAAAACAAACTCAAACACTAAAAAACAGCCAAAACCTTGGCTGTTTTTTTGTTTATATGAAAATTAGTTTCATAGCGATTATGCAAAATTAAAAAGTTATAAGCCTTGGCAAAAGGCTTTAATATTATTAAATAATTAATACAAAAACTTATGGTAAAAACACTTGATTTTTATTTGCGTTTGATGTATTATTTCGATATAAAGGAAGAAGATATATGCAAAGACTAAAAGGACATTTCATAAATTTAATTTTCCCAGCGTTTATTTTTGGGGCAATTACAGGCTTGTTGACAGCCTTAGTGGTAATACTTTATAAATTAGTTGCAAAATTCGTAATTGAAGGCTCTCAAAATTTTTATATTGTTTTGAGAAATAATTTATATTTTATACCATTAGTTTTAATAGCCTTTTTTGGTATTGCGCTATTATTTTCACGCATATATAAAAAAGAAAAAAGAACGAGTGGTGGTGGCATCCCTTCTGCTATAGCAATTCTTCGTGGAATAGTCACACTTAAATGGTTAAGGACATTGATAGGTGTGTTTTTCATGTCAATGACTTCATTTTTTATAGGCGTGCCATTAGGGAATGAGGGACCATCTGTGCTCATGGGAACGGCTATCGGTAAAGGCAGTGTAAAAACTTTAGCAAAAAGACACCCTGTTTGGAGTAGATATGCCATGACGGGTGGTGCGTGTGCAGGTTTCGCTGTGGCAACGGGTGCATCTGTTTCGGGGGTTTTGTTTGCCATCGAAGAAGCACATCAAAGGGTTTCGCCTATGATTATATTGGTGGGCGCAATCGCCGTGCTATTTGCACAAATTGTCTCTGAAATATTATGCCCACTTTTAGGGCTTAGCACATCAATTTTTCCAAATATGTCACTTGTAAATTTAGCAATTAAAGACGTGTGGCTATCTCTCTTGATTGGGGTAGTAATCGGTTTTTTTGCCGTAGTATTTTTGAAATATTATCACATAATAAACAAGTTTTTTAACACAAAACTCAAAAAAACATCGCATAGTTTAAAGATATTTTTTGTGTTTGCAATAACACTTTTCTTTGGACTAGTTTCCTTTTCGTTTGTTTCGACAGGGCACGAAACATTTTCTTTGCTTTTAGAAAACAATTTGATGATTTATGCACTGATTATCCTATTGCTTGTTAGAATGACGCTAACATTGTTTGCTAATACTAACAAATTGACAGGTGGTGTGTTTGTTCCTATTTTGGCATTGGGTGCGATTATGGCAAGCATTGTAGGAAAAAGTTTAGAAGGTTTGTTTGGACTATCAAATGAATATTATACAATAATTATAGTGCTTGGAATTTCATCTTGCATTTCAGCCATGATGAAGATGCCACTTACTGCAATAGTATTTTCAATGGAAGCGTTGGGTGGTGTTGGCAATATTCTTCACATCATAATTGCTGTAGCGGTATCGTATATAATTACAGAGATATTCAAAACTAAGGGAATTAACGATAGCATTATTAAAAATATAATAAAATCTCAAGAAGAAACACACGAAAGAAAAATTATTGATACGCACGTCGTAATCAAAAAAGGGTGTTTTGCAGAAAATATGCACATAAAAGATATTTTGTGGCCGGCAAATTTCTTTTTGCTTTCAATAATACCTAGTAAATCTAGACAAGTCCAAATCGACCAACAGGGCGACAAGTCTTTCCACGAGGGCGATATTTTACATATACGCTATGAGACTTTTGATGAGCCATACACCAAAAAAGCATTAACGGATATTGTGGGCGAACAAGATTATGATGAAACAACCACTGTTTTAGAATAGCAATAAAAACTTTAAAAAACAAACTCAAAAACTAAAAAACAGCCAAGATTTTGGCTGTTTTTTTGATGTTTATAATTTTTATTTAATTCCAAAAAGTTTTGATGCGTTATCATAGAAAATGGCATCTTTTTCATTTTCTTTAATCAAAAAGTCAAACTCAACAGCGCCTATATATGCAGCAGGATTGCACACAGGGTAGTCCGAGCCGAATAAAATTCGGTCATAGCCACACTCATCGATTAAATGCCTTAACACGCCGTGCCTATATATGCCATCGCCCGAAAGGTCAACCATATAGTTAGAATATTTTTTAAGCCTATCTATATGC
>JAZOMM010000119.1:0-1881 GCA_045653965.1 Christensenellaceae bacterium
ACAGAACGACATGGCTACGATCCGACTTAGAAGCATTAAAAGTAACAAACAAAAAGGTTGTAGAATGCTTGGGCGGTCTTCCATCACAAAAAATCCACTGCTCAGTATTGGCAGAAGAAGCCATAAAAAAGGCTATAGACGATTATTTAGCAAAAAAGAACGCTTAAGCGTGCCTAAACTTCGTTTATGCGCACTTAGAGAATTTAGGTGATGGTGCATAAATCGACAAAGTTCGCACATAATAACTCTTAAAAGGGGGGAGTTATGGACGATAAGTTTTTATGTGGTATGTTACTTGGCGTTTTAGGTGGTGCAGTGCTTGCAACAAAATCAGCAAAAGCACGCCAAATGGTTAGAGACGGCGAGGAGCAAATTAAACAAAAAGTTGAAGAAATGTCTAAATCAACCAAAAAGAATAATCAAGAATAATTATAAAATGGCGGGGAATATCCCTGTCATTTTTATTTTTAAAACCATTGCATTATTTATTAAAAATATGTTATAATAAAAAAGTGGAAAGATTCTTATGTTTAGATATAGGCGATAAAAGAATAGGCGTGGCCGTTTCAGACCCGTTTAACACTTATTCTTTGCCGGTTGAAACCTATAACAGAAAAAACCTAAAAACCGATTTAGAGCATATTGCAAGTCTTGTTAAACAAAAAGAGATAACTGCCCTCGTTTGTGGGCTTCCCGTTAATTTTGATGGAAGTGATTCAATCCAAACAACAAGGGCAAAGTTTTTTATTGACAAACTTAAAGAATTGCTTAAAATTGAAATCTTTTCGGTTGATGAAAGGTGCACTTCTATCGTAGCCGAAGAAACTTTGATTTCTCAGGGCAAAAGTAGACAGGAACGCAAGTTATATGTGGATAGTTTGGCTGCTGCATCTATTTTGCAAGGATTTTTAAACGATAAAAATAGAAATGTTAATAAAGGAGACATAAAAATGAGCGATAAAGAAAAGAAATGCACTTGTGGTTGCGATGAAAATTGTGACTGCGAACACGAACATGACCATGACTGCGATTGTGGTTGTGATGATGAACCAATTGAACTTATCACAGAAGATGGCAAAAAACTTAAATTCTATTTTGTTGGTACAATAGAATATAAGGGCAAAAATTATTCTGCTTTTGAACCTGCTGAACAAATAGAAGGAATTGAAGAAGACGACCTTATCATCTTTGAACTTTCTGGCGATGATGAAGAAACTGCAGACCTTCTTCCTATAGAAGATGAAGCACTTTTAGATGAAGTGTTTGAAGAATTCTGCAGAATCTTAGAAGAAGATGAAGCGGCAGATGAAGCAACGAGTTTGGAAACAGACAAATAATCAAAAACATTAGAAAGAAACAGCAAAAAACGCTGTTTCTTTTTTTTATAAAAATTTTCAAATCTTATTAACTGGTGTAATAAGATAACAATAAATGTTAGTTATTAACAAAATAAAAAAATAAAAAGAAAAAACGCCTAAAAATTTCAAAAAAGGCTTGAAATCACTTTACAAATCCTGTCGAATAATGTATATTATTACTGGTAAAAGTCAAAAGCACTTTTTACCTTGAAATTACTCATCATTTTCCCCCTTATCATATATTATTCAGGAAGCAGTAACTTGTAGTTATTGCTTTTTGAATTTTTAAATTACTTTTGCTAAAAAATAAAACAAATTGTGCGACCAGCTTCCTTCTCATACGCTTTGCTCCTGAGCACTAGCCCATTATAAAAGTCCATCAAAGGCGTGCAGGAAGCAGTAACTAGTAGTTATTGCTTTTTGAATTATAAATTGCTTTTTCTAAAAAAAAGTAAAAAATTTATATAAACACTATTTAAAATTTTATAAAAAACAAAAAAATTTAAACAAAATAGTTGACTTT
>JAZOMM010000120.1:0-4605 GCA_045653965.1 Christensenellaceae bacterium
AAAATGTTAAAAGAAATAGTGTCAAATGGCACGCCTGCCTTTTTAACTAATGTTGCAGGGCGATTGTTTTCAATAGTAATGAACATAATGCTCATAAAATTCGGTGGGGATAATGCCGTTATAGTTTATGGCATACTATTCACTATTGGTGGTATTGTAGAACAAATGCTCTACGGTGTGTTAGACTCATTGCAACCAGCAATCGGCTATAATTACGGAGCAAACGAAAATCAAAGGGTTAAACTTCTTGTAAAATATTCATTTATTGCAGGGGCAATAATTTCCATTTTCTTTGCTATATTGATGTTTGTAATTCCAAAAACCTTGACAAGTGCCTTCTTAAACGATTTTTCGCTTTTAGAATACTCGGCTCGTGCCTTAAGACTATTTTCTATAGCGTATATTTTCAAGTGGATAAGCCACACGGTGCAAAGCTTTTTGCTTGCCATAGAAAAGCCGTTGCCAGCGCTTGTAATTTCACTTTCAATATGCTTGGTTTTCCCACTCTTATCGATTTTTGTGCTTTTACCACTAAAACTCGATGGCTTGTGGCTAAACTATACCTTTGCATGCATTTTTTCTGCAATTTTTGCCGTTATATTGCTTTTAACTATGAAGAAAAAAATATTTTCCTTAAACAATCATATAGAAAAATAATTTAAGTTATAAAAACGAAAAATGACTGATAAAAATCAGTCATTTTTTTGTTTAATAAAATTATTTAGTCGTATTTTTTGCCATAAAGTTTTGTTCTAATTCTTGGAAGGGCAGTTTCAGCAGAGCCAAGTGGTTCGTTTGCATTGCGATAATCGTGTTTGTCGCAAAACTTTTTCAAATCGACATCAATTCTTTCAATAGCACGCATTTGCACGCCACTTAAAAGGTTTACATAATTTTTTGCAAACACGCTTGCACTACTTGCATATTTTAATAACATTGCATAGTGGTGCATACAAAATCCTTTAGATGAAATCAAGGTTTTATAAAAGTCTTTTTCATTTGCAAACATTTGTGCAATGGTTTTATAATATTTCACCATACTCTCATCGGTAAGGTCACAAATGGCACAAGTTTGATTAGCCTTTTCAAGATATTCGGCTTGTTTTTTTGCACCCTTTAAGGTCTTTAGTTCTGTTATGCCTTGACTTAAAACATTTAATCTTGTTCTTATTTGAAGTGCAACAGAAAGTTTGTTTTGCCTTGAAAAAAGCATATCAAAGTGTCTATCGCAAAAACCTAGTTTGCCCACTTTAATTCTGGTGTTGTCTTCCATAACGGCATCGTTTAGAAATTCGTGCAAAAATTGTTCTTCAACAACTTTTTTGATTTCGCATAGTGGACATTCGCAGTCAACATTAAATTTTTCTATTATTAAACCTGTATCTATATGATAATTCATACTTTTATTATATCAAATACATATCAAAAATTCAAGCAAATGCTTGAAAAATTAAGTTTATTGTGCTAAGATATGGGTAATATTATATGTAAAATAATATATAAGGTGATTACTATGTCAAAAAAATTAGGGTTTGCACTCGGCGCTGGTGGTAGCCGTGGGGTTAGTCATATAGGCTTTTTGAAAGCAATGGAAGAAGAAGGCATAAAGCCAGATTTTATCAGTGGCACTTCTATGGGTTCTATTGTTGGGGCTTGTTATGCTAAGGGTTTTACTATCGAGCGTATGATAAACATTGTTAAAAAATTAAAAGCATCTGATATTTTTGACCTTTCACTTAACCCACTCGGTGGGGCAGCACTTTTACGCTCACAAAAAATGCGTAAGAAAATAAAGCAATATTTAGGTTGCACAAAGTTTTCTGGTCTGCAAATACCTTTTAGTTGCGTTGCAACCGATGTTATAAGTGGCAAAAAGGTGGTTTTGGGCGATGGCAATGATGAAGTGTGTGAAGCTGTTGTCGCAAGTTCAACAATCCCATCAGTATTTAAGCCTATCGTTAAAGGTGATTATCTATTAGTTGATGGTGGGGTGGTTGAAAGAGTGCCTGTAGAAGAAGTTAGAAACATGGGGGCAGAAGTTATCGTTGCCGTTGACGTGTTGGGGGAGATAAGACCTTGCGATAAAAAGTATAATATGATATCACTAATGTCTCGCATGTTTGAAATTACCGATAACGAAATTACAGAGCAAAAAAAGAAAAAACAAAAGGCCGACCTTTATATTATGCCAGAACTTGGCAATATGAATCAATATAAACTTAAGGATATTGATTTTGCCATAGAGCAAGGATATAAGTTAGGCAAGGAAAATGCTAATAAAATAAAAAAGATTTTGCAAAAAGAATAAATTTAAATTTTTAAGTGTAAATTTTATTGCGATTTTGTTGGTTTTGTGATAATATAACATAGTAAAAAAACAAAAAATTTATACTTAAACGCTGGTGTGGCTCAGTCGGTAGAGCAGCTGATTCGTAATCAGCAGGTCGCAGGTTCAAGTCCAGTCACCAGCTCCAAAAAACAAGGCTTTTTGCCTTGTTTTTCTTTTAGAATGACGGGACTTTCACCCACGGTTCAATCCACTAGCGTGGGACGGCAACCCTTTTGTCTCCTTAGAGACATTTCCCCTATTAGGGGAATTACCCGTCACCAGCTCCAAAAAAAACAAGAAAAGACATCCAAAAGGGTGTCTTTTCTTGTTTTAATATTTATTTTTTGTTTTAATATTTATTATTTATTTTTTTATCGCTAATTTTTTCAAGGTCGGATATTAGAAGATTTAAAAATGCTTCTCTATCTACATCGGTTATAAAGAACACGTTTCCCTTGCCATCAAAGTCAACAAAAGTTTTTCCCGGTGTTTTTTCAAGGTCAACCGAAACGCTTACCCTTTCAAAAGTAAACATTTTAGGGTAGCATAGTGCAAATAGAGCAAGAGAATCGTTTGTTGCAACCCTTTTATCAGGGTAATCTGGCTCCCAATATTTAGAATACATTTGAGCGAGAAGTTTGCCCGCATCGTTTATCTTTGCTAATCCGTTAACAAAATCTTCTGATAGGTGTGCCTTTCTTCTTCCCACATCAGATGGAACCATAACGAGTGGAATTTTACTATCCAAAACAATCTTAAAGGCTTCTGGGTCTGATGAGATGTTAAAAGAAATGTGGTCTGGGTATTTAGGATTGCCAAAAGGCGAGCCACCCATGAATACTATATATGGAATTTTTTCAATAACATCAGGGTATTTATTAAGCAAAAGCCCTAAATTAGTTTGTGGACCTAAAATTATAGGAATAATATCGCCATCGCCTTCTTTTATAACCTTATACATGGCTTCAATTGCATCGATATTTAAAAGTTTGCGAGTGATTTCGCCTGTTGGCTCGTATCCACCAAGACCTTCCTTTTGGTGAATAAACTCTGCGTTTATACTTTCTCTTGCCATTGCTTTATGTGCACCACGAGCGACAGGGATATCAATGTCAAATATATCCATTAGATGAAGAAGATTTCTCGTTGTTTTGTCAAGAGAAGTGTTGCCAACAACTGTTGTAAGAAGTTTGATATCAATGTTTTCATCAAAAAAGGCATAGATAAGGCAGGCTGCATCATCAACACCTGGGTCGGTGTCTATGATAACCTTATGAACTTTATTATCTGTTTTGTAATCGTTTTTATTAAATATTTTATCCATATAATTATTATATAGTTTTTCACACAAAAATTGCAAGTATATTTGAAAAAATTAGCAAATAAAATCATAAAAACTTATAGCCTTGTTTTTTTTGAGAAATAAAAAACTCGCAAAAAGTATCTAAAGTTTAATTTTAAGAAAAAACATATCCCCATCGGGGACTCTAGCCTGTGCGACCTACCCACTAAAATGTCCACTGGACATTTTACTTTGCCAAGGCAAAGCACTTTTTACAAAAGTGGTTCCATATTCGAGCCCCTCTGTCAAACAAAAAAAGCACCGACACACAAAAGTGTATCAGTGCTTTTTGGTCCGCCATCGGGGACTCGAACCCCGGACACCCTGATTAAGAGTCAGGTGCTCTACCAACTGAGCTAATGGCAGTTATTTAATTTTTTATAGATGCACACCTAAATAAATTAGATGTGCATCTACTTGGTGATCCATCGGGGATTCGAACCCCGGACACCGTGATTAAAAGTCACGTGCTCTACCGACTGAGCTAATGAATCATGTTGGCAGGGGTAGCAGGATTTGAACCTACGAATGCTGGAATCAAAATCCAGTGCCTTACCGCTTGGCGATACCCCTAAGTTGTTTTTGTGGGGCGGGTGATGGGAATCGAACCCACGACCTCAAGGACCACAATCTTGCGCTCTAACCAACTGAGCTACACCCGCCATATATGGTGCGCCCGAAGGGATTCGAACCCCTGACCCTCGGCTTAGAAGGCCGATGCTCTATCCTGCTGAGCTACGGGTGCATAAACAAAAGTACCCAACTTAAGATATGTTTGGAGCGGGTGATGGGAATCGGACCCACGCAGCCAGCTTGGAAGGCTGGAATTCTACCATTGAACTACACCCGCACCCGTTATGCTGTAAACAACGCTAATGAATTATATCAAAATGTTATTTTAATGTCAACTGTTTGTGAATTATTTTTGAAAAAA
>JAZOMM010000121.1:0-2430 GCA_045653965.1 Christensenellaceae bacterium
GAGTGCTAACAAAAAAACCTACAAAGTGCTAAAGGGGAAGTAAATGAAACTTTCTGAGAGAAAGAAAAAGATTTTGCAAATTGTTGTAGATGACTATATAGCAACGGCGCAACCTGTTTCTAGTAAGAGCATAACTGAAAAATATATGAAAGACGTCAGTTCTGCAACTGTAAGAAGTGAACTTGCAGGGCTAGAAGAACTTGGCTTTTTAACTCAACTTCACACGAGTAGTGGTAGAGTGCCATCAATTGAAGCATATAAGATGTATGTTGGCGAACTTATGGAAAAAAGCGATCTTTCCTTAAAAGATGTTGGAACAATTAAAGAGGCTTTCCAAAATCACGCAGATAACTTAGAAGCAGTTGTTCAAAACACTGTTAAGGTTATAAGCGATTTAACAGACTACACATCGATTGCATACACTTCTCACAGTGCAGAAGATAAAATTGTTAAACTTGAAATTTTTAGATATAAACAGCAACAAGCATTGCTTTTGATAGTTACTGAAAACACGCTAATTAGGGATAGGTTTATCGATATTCCATTAGAGATGACCGATGAACAAATTGCAGAAGCAAGCAGAGTTATATCAAAATTATTCGTAGGAAAGAAACTTAAAGAAATCAATTCGCTTGGAAGTGCTTTTGAAAGCGAATTTAATGCGTATCGCTCTATATTTGACAGCGTTATGTGGGCGATAGAAGATTATATTGTAAATAATAACTCAAAAGTTTTGCTAGAAGGCGAAAACAAAATCTTAAACCACCCAGAATATACCGATGCCGAAAAGGTTAAAAATTTCTTAACCGTTGTGTCAAGCAAAAACAAACTCGCATCGCTTCTTAGCGAAGAAAACGACGACATTGAAATAAGTATAAAAATCGGTGGAGAAGAAGGTAAGGATATGCCAAAAGATTGCTCGCTTGTAACTGCAAGTTATTCGGTAAGTGGCGTTAAACTTGGAACTTACGGCGTTATCGGGCCACTAAGAATGGACTATCAAAAGGTAGTTTCAGTTTTAGAAGGCGTTGGTCAAATTTTAGAAGATTTAATCAAAAACAAAAAATAAAAGGTAAAAGGCTTATGGAAGACAATAAAAAGAAGGGCGAGTGCCTTGAAAATGAAACTCAAGAAAATGAGCAAGTGGAAGTTCAAGATGCAGATGAACTTTTGCTAGAAAATGAAAAACTTAAAAAACAAGTAGAAGAATTTAAGGACAAGTGGATGAGAAACGTTGCCGAGTTCGACAACTATAAAAAGCGTACACAAGGTCAATGGGCAGAAGCCTTTAATGAGGGCATTGCAAGTGTAATTATCAAAATCTTGCCTGTAGGTGATAATCTCGACTGGGCGCTATCACTTGGACTTGACCCAAAGACAGAAGAGGGCATTATTAAAATAAGAAACAAGTTTGACGAAACCTTAAAATCTTTAGAGATAGAAGAAATTAATCCTGTTGGCGAAGTGTTTGACCCACAAATTGCAGAAGCAGTTATGCAAGTGCCAGCAGAAGATGGCGAACAAGTGGATACGGTTAAACAAGTGTTCCAAAAAGGTTATAGAAAAAAAGATAAAATAATAAGATACGCTACAGTTAGCGTTATAAAATAAAATTTTAGTATAAGGAGAAATAGATTAATATGAAAACAATAGGTATTGACTTAGGCACAACAAATTCTTGTGTTGCAGTTATGGAAAATGGCGAACCAGTAGTTATCGCAAATGCAGAAGGTTCAAGAACAACACCTTCTGTTGTAGGCTTTCAAAAGGACGGAGAAAGACTCGTAGGTCAAGTTGCAAAGCGTCAGGCTGTTTCTAACCCTGATAGAACTGTTGCATCAATCAAAAGACATATGGGTTCAGATTATAAAGTTGCTATCGATGATAAAAAATACACACCACAAGAAATTTCAGCAATGGTACTCACAAAACTTAAAAAAGATGCTGAAAGTTATCTTGGAACAACTGTAACTGATGCAGTTATCACTGTTCCAGCATACTTCTCTGACAGCCAAAGACAAGCAACTAAAGATGCAGGTAAAATTGCAGGACTTAACGTGCTTAGAATTATAAACGAACCAACTGCTGCAGCACTTTCTTATGGCCTTGATAAAGAAGGCAAAACACAAAAGGTTATCATTTATGACCTTGGTGGTGGTACGTTTGACGTTTCTGTTATGGAAATTGGCGACGGCGTGTTTGAAGTTTTAGCAACACACGGCAACAATATGCTCGGTGGTGATGACTTCGATAAGAGAGTTATGGACTATTTAATCGCTGAGTTTAAGACTAAAGAAGGCATTGACCTTTCTAACGACAAACTCGCTATGCAAAGATTAAAAGAAGCGGCTGAAAAGGCTAAGATTGAACTTTCTGGCATGACAAAGACAAACGTAAACTTGCCATTTATCACAGCAGATGCAACAGGCC
>JAZOMM010000122.1:0-5818 GCA_045653965.1 Christensenellaceae bacterium
ACGTTAAAAACGTATCACTCACAGATTTTGACACAGTTATCGAAGTTGCAGCAGAAACAGGTTACATTGCAAAAGAAGATGTTGCAAGGCTTAAAGCATTTAGAGATAATCCATCTGATGAAAGTTGGATAAAAGCATAAATACAAGGGGAAATTATGAAAAATTTATTAGCAATAACCGACTTTTCTACCAAAGAAATAGACGAACTTATACATATTGCCGATGATATTGAAAAAAATCCAGAAAAATATCAAGAAAAATGTAAGCATAAAAAACTTGCCACACTATTTTTTGAGCCATCAACAAGAACGAGATTGTCTTTTGAATCAGCAATGCTCTCACTCGGTGGAAGTGTGTTAGGTTTTTCAGATGCAAATAGTTCATCATCATCAAAGGGCGAAAGTTTATCAGACACCATAAGGGTTGTAAGTTGTTATTCAGATATTATAGCAATGCGCCACCCAAAAGAAGGGGCGCCACTCGTTGCATCAAATGTTGCAAGCGTTCCAATAATAAACGCAGGCGATGGTGGGCATAACCACCCAACGCAAACATTAACAGACCTACTCACAATAAAAAAGGAAAAGGGTAGACTTGATAACTTCACAATAGGCTTTTGTGGGGACTTAAAGTTTGGTAGAACTGTGCACTCTCTTATCCAAGCACTTGCAAGATATAAGGGGATTAAGGTGATTTTAATTTCACCAGATGAACTAAAACTTCCAGACTACGTTAAAAAAGATGTTATGGACAAGGGTAACATGGACTATGTTGAAACCGATAGTTTAGAAAAGGCAATGCCAAGCCTAGATGTGCTTTACATGACAAGGGTTCAACAAGAAAGATTTTTTAACGAAGATGACTATTTAAGACTTAGAGATAGTTATATTCTCGATATGGACAAACTTTCAAGTGCTAAAAAAGATTTAAGCATACTTCACCCATTGCCAAGGGTAAATGAAATTTCAATCGAAGTGGATAGCGATGAAAGGGCATGCTACTTTAAGCAAGTGTATAATGGCAGACTTATAAGAATGGCACTTATACTTAAATTATTGAATTTGGTTTAGGAGTTAGATTATGATTATAGACCCTATCAAAAATGGAATAGTAATAGACCACATAAAAGCAGGCAAGGGCAGAGAGATTTATGACTTTTTAGAACTCGATGCATTAGACTGCACAGTTGCACTAATAAAAAACGTACCAAGCAAAAAGACAGGAAAAAAAGATATTATCAAAATCGATGAAATAATAAATATCGATGTTGATGTTTTAGGCTATATGACGCCTGAAGCAACTGTTAGCATTATAAAAGACGGAAAAATTTGCGATAAGAGAAAGATTGAACTTCCTGAAATGCTCAAAAACGTTATCAAATGCAAAAATCCAAGGTGTATAACAAGTGTAGAACAAGGAATTGAGCATATTTTCAAACTTACCGACAAAGAAAATAAGGTATATCGTTGCATTTATTGCGAAACAAAGGCAAATGACTAAAATATAGTTTTAGCATTGCCAATTTTATCAATTTTGTATTGACAAAAAAGTTGGTATATCTTATAATAAAAACGAAATTAACAAAATAAGGAAACATTTATGAAAAAAGAAACTTTAGAGTGGGTAAAAAACGCATATAAAACCGAAGCAGAATGCATTACAGAAATGCTTAATCATCTTGATGAAAAAGAGTTTGCTAAGGCTATTGAAATTTTAATCAGTGCTGAGCGTATCGGCACAACGGGCTGTGGTCACTCTGGCATAATAATGCAACACTTATCACACCTTCTTTGCTGTATAGACCAACCTGCAAAGTTTGTTTCACCAGCAGAAGCAGTTCATGGTGGCACAGGCTATTTTAAGAAGGGCGATGCAATGGTGTTTGCATCTCGTGGTGGCAAAACAAAAGAACTTCTTCCAATTCTTGATATTTGCAAGAAGAAAGGCGTTAAGGTAATTTCTATCACAGAAAACTTAGATTCACCACTCGCTCTCGGTGCAGATGTAGTTATTAAACAATATGTAAATAAAGAGTGCGATAGATATAATGCACAAGGCACAACATCAACAACTTCACTTTGTATGATATCACACGCAATTCAAACGGCTATTTTAGAAGAAACAAACTTCCAAATCGAGCAGTTTGCTGTTACTCACCCAGGTGGTGCTGTTGGCGAAAGACTAAACGAAAAAGCACTTTTCTAATAGATTGAAAAGGGTTAAAATAAAATAATAACGGAGAAAAATTATGGTAAAAGATTATAAAATTAGCGAACCATTTTTTGAATATGGTCCAAAATGCTATATGTATGGCGAAACTTTGGTTGAAATGGCAAAAGGCTTAGATAAACTTGCAGAAAAATATAATGTTGACGTAGTTTTGGATATTCCAGATACAGAAATCTATAACGTTGCAAAAAACGTTAAAAGAGTTCACGTATATTCACAACACATGGATAGTATTCCTGTAGGTAGGGGTATGGGTAGAACGCTTCCAGAAGCAGTTAAGGCTGCAGGTGCTGTTGGAGTTATGCTTAACCATGCAGAAAGAAAACTTACATTAGAAGAAATAGAAAAGGCAATCAAAAGGGCAGATGAACTTGGACTTGCAACAATGGTATGTGCAGACTCTATTGAAGAAGTAAAAGCCATTGCAAAACTCGGACCAAACATCTTGGTTGCAGAACCATCTGAACTTATCGGCACAGGTAAACCAGCAGATAAAGAATATGTTGATGAAGTTATCAGGGTTATTAGAGAAATCAACCCAGACATCAAACCTTTCCCATCAGCAGGTATCTCTAAGGGCGAAGATTGTTATAACATAATCAAAGCAGGTGCATCAGCATCAGGTTGTTCATCAGCAATTGCAAAGGCAGAAAACCCACTTGCACTCGCTGAAGAAATGATTGCAGCAGTTCGCCGTGCTTACGATGAAACAAGAAAATAATTAAAAAAATATATAAACAAATTTTAAGGAGAAAAATTATGGAATTCAAAGTATTTCAAAAAGAAATCGAACTTCAATCTAAGGGTTGGAGACCAACTTTCCACGATGTAACAAGTGATATTCTTGCTATCGTTAAGGAATCAGGCATTAAAAATGGTACAGTTGCAATCGCATCACACCACACAACTTGTTCAGTTATGGTTCAAGAATGCTCACACGATATTGACCTTTATGATTTAGAGTATTTACAACACGACCTTTTAAAAATCATGCAAAAAATCGTTCCTGACTATTCAGAAACAAACGAATATATGCACCCAGGTCCAATTCACTCACAATTCGGCCGTTACGTAAACGAACCAGGCGACCACACAAGTCTTAACACAGATGGTCACCTTCGTTCAGTATTCTTCGGCAGAAGCGAAACAATGACTATTAAAGACGGCGTTCTTGATGGTGGTGAATTCGCTCACGTATATTTCATTGACTGGGACCAAGTTCGTGCAAGACATCGTCAACTTAACGTAACAGTTATGGGAACAACAGAAGCAATCAACGACAGAAAGTATAATGATGGCAAGGTTGTTGACACAACAGTTCGTAAATATACAGATGAAGAAAAAGCATACGACGTTCATTACGACTTAAACTGGAAAAGATAATAATTAAATAAATCGAAATTCTCCACCAACATTTGGTGGAGATTTTTTTTTGCACAAAATGAAAAAGTTTTTAAAAAAATGTCATATAATCTTGACAAAATTTTAGTATAAATAAATCTAGATATAAAAACACTTGCAAAAAAACAAGTAATTATTTATAATAAGTTTTGATATGAAAAAGTTAAAAACGGCATTATTATTATTTTGGACAATGTTTAAGATAGGTTTATTTACCTTTGGTGGTGGTTACGCAATGATAGCGATATTAGAGCGTGAACTTGTCGAACGCAAAAAATGGCTTGAGCACGATGAGTTTATCGACCTGATTGCCATTGCAGAAAGCACCCCGGGGCCTATCGCAATCAATAGTTCAACCTATATCGGCTATAAAAGATGTGGGGTTTTGGGCTCGGCTTTTGCAACGCTTGGCGTGGCAATGCCATCTTTTATCATAATCTTTTTAATATCACTTTTTTATGATGCGTTCATAAAAATTCAAGCAGTAAATTATGCTTTCAAAGGCATACAAGCGTGTGTTTGCTTTTTAATACTCTCTGCTGGCATAAAAATGCTTAAAAAGATTAAAAAAACCGTTTTCAATATAATTATATTCACTCTTACAATTTTAGGAATTATAGCGTTTACCCTATTTTTCCCACATCTTAGTTTTTCTTCAATTTATTACATCTTGGCAGGTGGGGTAGTGGGTGTAATTACATATTTACTCACTTCTTTTAGAAAAAAAGAACAAGAAAAAATTAACAAGAAGGGGGACGAATAATGTTTATTTATTTACAGTTATTCCTAACCTTTCTAAAAATCGGTGCTGTGTCTTTTGGTGGTGGGTACGCAATGATACCACTTATCCAAGATGAAGTTATATCAAACGGTTGGCTTTCTAGCGAACAAATTCTAAACTTTATAGCCGTATCCGAAAGCACCCCAGGGCCTATCGCAATTAATATGGCAACCTTTGTTGGTTCAAGTCAGGCAGGTATTTTAGGGGCAATATGTGCAACACTCGGCGTAATTTTACCATCTTTTATCATTATTTTGATAATAGCGTCAGTTATAAAGGGGCTACTTAAATTCGCTGGGGTAAAAGCCTTTATAGATGGACTAAGACCTGTTGTTGTAGGGCTTATTCTGGGCACGGCAATCACTATAATAATGCAAGTGATTTTT
This sequence comes from Christensenellaceae bacterium, assembly GCA_045653965.1. Taxonomy (GTDB): domain Bacteria; phylum Bacillota; class Clostridia; order Christensenellales; family Borkfalkiaceae; genus UBA1259. The sequence continues at coordinate 4,798 of JAZOMM010000122.1, forward strand.
GCCTTTGAAAACATACAAATCAGCACAATAAACATAGATTATAAAGCACTTATAATCTTTACTATTATTGCTGGCATTAGCATATTTACAAAAAAGAAAACAAACAAGGCAATTTCGCCAATACTTCTCATTGTAATTTCAGCAGTTCTAGGGCTTGTTTTATATGGTCTTTTATAACAATTAAAAAATTCACAAAAGAAATTTTGTGAAAAAAGCAGGTGTAGTTTAGTGGCAAAACAACAGCTTCCCAAGCTGTGGTTGTGAGTTCGATTCTCATCACCTGCTCCAAAGGAAAGGGGGACACCAAAAGTGTCCCCCTTTCCTTTGGAAAGATGTAGCAAGAACGGACTTGGTTCGGCGTTAAAATTGTTAACAGTCTAAGATGCTCTATTGTTTACATAAAAAACAACATATTTTATTTTATAAATTTTACTAAAATATCAAATAGTCTTGACTTAACGGCAAAAAAAATATATAATAAAAGGGTAAAAATGCCAATTGTTTAAAAAGCATATAAAAGGCAATACTTAATAGTATAGGAGAAACTAAAAATGGAAAAGAAAATAACAGAAAACACAACAATTTTTGAAGCAATTCAACTCAATCCAAACGCTGGTGACATATTGATGTCTTATGGAATGCACTGCTTAGGTTGTGCACTTGCACACGGCGAAACTGTTGGCGAAGCAGCAGAAGTTCACGGTGCAGACCTAGAAAAAATGCTTGAAGAATTAAACAACTTTTAAGTCACAAAAAGAAAGGTCAAATAAGGAACGATGCAAAAAATCGTTCCTTAACTTTTGTTTAAGGCAATAAAAACAGAGGTTTAACAAAAAAATAAGGTAGATTAGCAAGAAATTTCCATAAAATCAAGTTTTTTTGTTGACCTAAAGGCTGTAATGCTGTATAATTTTAGAATAGGATTATTTTTTATATTAATAATATAAACTGCAACAAGCAATTGTAAATTGGAGGCAAAAATGAGCAAGAAAAAGTCGATTACTTTATTGACAATAATAAG
>JAZOMM010000123.1:0-9232 GCA_045653965.1 Christensenellaceae bacterium
CGGAGACGTGCTTATTGGCGACACCTTATCTGTTAACTCGCTTTCAGGTTCTTTGAGTAAAACTATTTTAATGAACTTAACTGCTGGCGACACTATCTCAATATATAACTCATCTATCGACACAGCAACTTTTATCGGTGCTTCAATAACAGCATTGAAACTTGCATAACTAACAAAAAAGTCAAGACTTTTGTCTTGACTTTTAGTTATTTTTAGATGATTGAACCTTAAAATCTTGCCCTTCTTTGTAAACGCAAATGCTTCCTAGTCGGTCTGTGCGATAAAGGTTATATTCAATGCAAATGTTTTGAAGTCTTAGTAAAGTTTCGCTTGATGGATGCCCATAATAATTATCATTGCCCACAGAAATTATGACATTTTTTGGTTTTAGAAGCGACAAGAAATCATTGCAAGAAGCATCTTCGGAGCCGTGGTGAGATAATTTTAGATAGTCCACATCGATTAAGTCAACCTTAAAATCACGATAGTATGTATCGTATATCTTGCTCAAGTAATTTTGAACAACATATTGTTCTTCTTGTTTCTCAGCATCGCCTGTAAAAATAAAGCGCTTATTAAAACAAGAAAAATATATTATTGGCGAAAGATTATTTATATCACCACTTGTAGGCACTAGATTTTGGGCAAGATTATTGTAACTATTCCTGCTATCGTTTTGTGGAGATAAAAAGGCAAAGTGATAATCCTTTTCAACAATTTGAGTTGGTAATATCGAATATTCAAACTCTATTTGTTTTTGTTCGATTAGCCTTAAAATTTCTTCAAAAGACTGAAAACTTTGCATCAATGCTTGATGAATTTTAGGAATAAACATTTTACCAATAGAAAAATTGTTTATTATATCAATGGCATTACCTATATGGTCAAGGTCTGGGTGAGTAAGCACGAAATAGTCTATTTTATTTACATCATACTCATTAAGATAGTTTTTAATATATTTGCTATTTTCATTATACTTATCTTTTTCACCACAATCGATAAGCATATTTTTGCCGTCTGGTAGTCTTATAAAGATACAGTCCCCCTGCCCCACATCTAAAAAGTTTACCGAAAAATCCTTATGCACTTCGATATCTTTTATCGGTGGGATTAACTGCTTGCACCCGACAAAATTAACTGTGCTTAAACAAACATATATTAAAATTAAGAGTATAGACACTATACTTTTTCTTTTGTAATTCATTTTTATTTACTTACTTAAGTTTTTTCTTATATGTTAAATTTTCTATATCTTTCTTAATCTTTGGAATAAAAGATAAGGCGTGCTGATAGCCTATATCATATATTTTTGCACCTTCCCAAAAAGCAACAGACGAAAATTCGGTTAGGTTTGGATGAAGCATTGTATCACTAAACTGATAGCCTTTTGCCCAAGGCTCTTCTACCTTAGATTTATAAGTTGGGAAAAACTTTTTGAGAAAACTTGGTTTTGCATCTCTTGTGGATAGGTCTATGCCAATAACATAGTCTGCGCCCATTTCTTTAACTAGGTCTGCTGGAATAGAGTTGGTATATGCACCATCGATATATCTTACGCCATCGATTATGACAGGCTTAAAAAATGGTGGAATACTGCTTGAAGCACATAATGCCGTTGCCACACTGCCACTATCAAAAACTTTTTCCTTGCCACTTTCAAGTTCGGTTGCAACTGCCTTGAAAGGTTTTTTTAGTTCTTCAATATTGATGGTGCCTATTTCTCTATCGATAACTTTAAAAAGTCCAGATGTGTCCATTTTTATCATAAACACATTAGTTATTTCGCTAAAGTCAATGCGTTTAAGAATTTCCATAATATCGGTTGCAGAATATCCTGCCGAATAAAAAGCACCAACGACACTACCTATGCTAGTGCCGGCTATTATATCGAACTCAATGCCGTTTTCTTCAAAGGCTTTTAATGCCCCTAAATGAGCAAAGCCCTTAGCCCCACCCGAGCCAAGAGCCAAACCTATCTTTATTTTTTTTGGTTTGCTTTTGCGAAAAAGCCAACTAAAAAATCCCATATTGTCTCCTAAATGTTATTTTGTGTCTTGTGGTTTACTATTTGCTATCTTTATTATAACCACAATTAAAAGAATTATAGCAAGCGCAAACAAACCATATAAAATATAATCAAGCGCTGCTATTGTCCAAATTGATAGACAAACTTCGGCAAGCACCGATATAATTAAACCTGCAACAAGATTACCTATTAAGGCAGGCAAAATTGCTTCTTTAAATTTAAGCCCTAAGAACACGGCGATTGCCGTACCCGTCCAAATACCCGTCATAGGAAGTGGAATTGCAACAAAAATAAACACGCCAAGTTGTTTTAAATAAAGGGCTTTTTTGTTATTTTTAATTGCATCACTATCATCTTCTTTAACAGCAGTTTGGGCTTTGCTTGAAAAATAACTTTCCACCTTATATGCAAGTTTAGAAAAGATTTTTATCTTTTTAATTAAATTCAAAATTGGCTTTAATAAAAAGTATATTGGAAAAAACACAAGTGTAGAACCAACATAAGCAAAAAGTAAAGAATAGAAAAAGTCTATTCCTACGCCACGAGCAAACACTATGCCACCTTTTAGTTCAACAAGTGGAACAAAGGACATAAAAATGGTCGCTAATATGTCATTTCCCACTAACTCTTGTATAAATTCAGTCATATTGCACCTAAAAAATTGTTTTTTTAACTATAATATAGTATAATGTATGTAACAAAAAAAATCAACTTAAATGATAAAAAAGGTTATTATGACAACGCAAAAAATGTTATCTGTTATGCGAAAAGGCATAACTAAATATAAAATGATAAAAGATGGCGATAAAATTGCAGTGGGCGTTTCTGGTGGTAAGGATAGCGTAACGCTTCTTAAACTTCTTGCCGAATATAAAAAGTGGGCACCAGAAAAGTTTGAACTTGTTGCCATTTCTGTGGACTTAAATTTTGAAAATAATAAAACCGACTTTGCACCTATAAAAGCACTTTGTGATGATTTAGGCGTGCCTTTTTATATAGAAAAAACCGATATAGGCACTATTGTTTTTGATGTTAGAAAAGAAACTAATCCTTGTGCCTTATGCTCAAAAATGCGAAAGGGTGCACTAAATAATATGGCAAAAAATTTGGGGTGCAACAAAGTGGCTTTAGGGCATCATAGAGATGATGCCATCGATACCCTTATGCTTTCCCTTTTATATGAAGGCAGACTTTCAACCTTTGCACCAAAAAGTTATCTTGACAAAATTGATTTGACTTTGATTAGGCCTATGATTATGGTTAAAGAAATGGACATTATATCTTATTCTAAATCCTTGCCAATAGTTAAAAGTTGTTGTCCAGCAAATAAAATGACAAAGCGAGAGTATGTTAAAGACTTAATATCAAGTGTCGGTAAAGATATACCAAGCGTTAGGGATATGATGTTTACAGCACTTTTCCACCCAGAAAGATATAACCTTTTTGATAAGTTTGAAAAGGATATAGACACTATTTTATAAGCCTTAAAACTATAGAACGCTAAAAAACTAATATACAAACTTTAGAAAAAAAGACAACATATTAAAATGCACCCCACATTTGGAGTGCATTTCTTTTTTGTCGCCTTTTTTGTTTTTATTTTCTCTTTTCGACATATGCTAATACGTCTGCGCCAATAACTTCTTCTAGTTCGTTTTTGTCATGAAAGGTGTTATCGAGAGAGTTTTTTATTAATACTACTGCTACTGCTAAAACTACACCAGCAAGTGCACTAATTAAAATAACATTTGTTAGTCCTTTTTCTACGCTAACTGCAAACCTACCATCGTCTGTTCCTGAATTATCTGTTGGAATAAGTTTTATGTTATAAGCCTTTGAGTGTTTTGCAAAATATTCCCCAGAAGCATCGTACACAGCCTTTAATTTACTTATAGCAACGTCACCATTTACATCTTTATAAGAGATTGAAATAATCAAACTGCCTTCTTTATATTCGATTAAAATGTTGCCTGCTGAAATTTTATCTTTTGCTTGTGGATTTGCTTCTTTATATTTCTTGTTTGCAATTTTAATATAGTCTGCAGATGTAAAATGATATTGAAGTTGACCGATAACCTTAAACGCAAGTGTTGCATTGTTACTTTCTGTAGATTCCATATTTGAAGACTGAATTTCTGTTCTTAAAATTACAGAACGGCTTGCCTTATATGATGGTTTAATATATAAAACCCCAACTAATGCACCAACAAGTGTTGTAAGGACAATGATTAAAATCATTAATAGGAAATTTGCTTTAACTAATTTGAAAAAAGAAAAACTTTTTCCACTTTTAACGTTGTTTTCCATTTTTATCATTCTCCCTAACGTAATTTATAGAACCTATTACTTGTGTGCCTGTAATTCTTTCAAGTTCTTCTTTATCTTTTAGTTTGTTATAAAAAAGTGTTTTAATATATACAATAGCAAGTGCAACAACCAAACCAAGCATGAAAGCAAGAAGTGTTATTTTTGTTTTTGAAATGTTAGATGCCACGCTATCCATACCTAAACTATCGATGTCTACGATTAAGTCTGTAAAATATTGGTCAACGTCTTCTTTACCCAATGCTTCATCCCAATAAAGTTCGTGCTTGTATGCAAGAACTAATATATAAGTTTTTTCGATTGCATCTTGTTTATTTGCATCGGTATATTGAACTGCATATACCCAGTTGGTTACATCTTGCTCGTTTTTTGCAGTTTTCGTTGTAATTGCGCTAGAAACTATAAAATTTTCATCTTTAAGCGTGCCTAAATCGTTTTCGTTTGGTCTTTTATAGTTCTTAAAGATTTCGTTCTTTTCACCATTTACTTTTGGTGTTGAAAAATCATCATAAAAATCTTCAATCGTTTTATCTTGCGCATAATAATCTTGTTGATAGTTTTCTGCCCACTCAAGATAATATGCATTTGCTCTATCTACAACAACACCTTGTCCACAAAAATCAACAATTGTGTCTATGTAAAGTATCATTTCGCTTATGGTTGCAGTTGTTTGACCATCAATACTAAAATTAACCCTTATACTAGCCGTGTATTTAGGTTTTTTGATAAAAGAATATCCTAAACCTAAAGAAGTTGCAATAATTACAACAACTAGAATAAGAATAAAATTTCTCTTAATGGCAAAAAGAATGTTTCTTATCATACTCCCTTCCTTTTGAATTTCCTGTCTTGTTTCCATTGATGCCACCTATATATATTTTTTCAAAATTGTTTCTAATTGTTCAAACTTTTCTAATATGCTTTGCGCAAGCGCAATTTGATTTTTTGTTCTATCCATGTTGTGACCTGGATAATTGGTCTTAAAATATTTATCGCCCAAGATATAATCTGTTAAAAACCTTAATGCTAGTTCAACTGTCATTGTAAACAAGCCCAAGTTTAAAGTCTTTTTCTCTAGGTCTGTTAGCACTGGACTTACTTCGCTGATAAATCCTTTTACAAACGCTTCGTACTTAGCAGTGTCAAGTTCAACCAACTGGTATTGAACATCATCTTCTTTTCTAGTATTTGCAATAAAACGAATTGCATCGCCAAAGTCATGTGCAATTGCACCTGGCATAACCGTATCTAAATCAAGAACGGCAAGTGCTTCGCCCGTAACATTATCGATACAAACGTTATTGCTCTTTGTATCGTTGTGGGTTACTCTATATGGCAATTCACCACTATCTAAATATTCTTGAAGTATGCAAGCCTTTTGTTCAAACTCAAAAAGCGTGCTTATTTGTTCTTTTGCTTTATTCGCCCTTTTATAAGGGTCAATTTCTATGGCTTCTCTAAATGCCACATATCGCTTTTTTGTGTCATGAAAATTTGGTATGGTTATAAACAAACTCTTAGCAGAAAAATCACTTAAATCTTCTTGAAACCTACCAAACGCCTCTCCAATTTTAGTAATAATTTCTAAATCATCACAACTATCATATGTTCTTGAATTATGTATAAATCTATAACAACGCCAATATTCACCACAATCATCAATTACATATGGGTGGTCTTCTTCTCTAGAATAAAACGCCCTTAATACACCCGTTCTTGTTGAATCGCCACGCTTTAACACTTTCATTCTAATATGGTTGGTTATGCGAATAATGTTATCCATAACCTTTGGTGGCTCTTTGAATACTTTTTTGTTGATTTTTTGTAATATGTATTCTTTTTGAGCACCATTCCTTTCAAACGAAACTCTAAACGTACTGTTAATGTTGCCAGACCCAATTTCTTTGCAACCTAAATATGTGCCACCTATATCAAAAAGCGCACATATGTCCTTTATTGTCATTACCCCACCCCTTATGCTTTGACATATATCCTTATTATTTTATCACATATTCAAAAAAATTGATACAATTTTATCAATTATTTTTTAATTCTATTTATTTTTATTAAGATTTTATTAGATTTTTTATCTTTTTATCTTTAATTTGTATATTTTTGTCGCATATTTCTAGCGCTGCTTTTTTGTGTGAAACTATTATTATGGTTGCACCTTCTATATTTTTTAGATTATCAAGCACAATTTTTTCTGTATTTTCATCAAGCGCACTCGTGGCTTCATCAAGAAGAAGGATCGGCGCTTTTGTTAATATTGCTCTTGCAATAGCAATTCTTTGCACCTGACCTTCAGAAAGCCCTATCCCATTTTCGCCAACCATAGTTTCTAAGCCTTGTGGAAGTTTATCGATAAATTCCTTGCACATGCTTATGTTTATTGCTCTTTCAATCTCATCAGCACTTGCATCACTATTAATAAATGCTATATTATCCTTTAGCGTGCCACTAAAAATCATGTTGCCTTGTGGCACATATGAAAACATCCTTCTCGTGCTATTATCAAGTGCAATTTTGCCATCTTCAGTGTCTAAATACACACTGCCATTATCGAGAGAATAAACGCCCAACAAAAGTTTTATGAGCGTGCTCTTACCCACACCCGATGCGCCTGTTATAGCCACAAAATCGCCCTTATTGATATAAATTGATGCATCTTTAAGAACGCTATCTCTATCATAAGTAAAGTCAACGCCCTCAACTACTATGCCTTTTAAACTTTCATAAGTTCTTTCTTTGTCTATTAACCTAACTTCTGGTTCGTTCTCCACGTTTTCCATTTCAATAAGCCTTTCTGCCGATGCAAGCATTGAATAGTATTTAGGAACAACGTTAGAAAGTGAGATAAATGGAACTTGAACGTTATTTACAAGTTGCAAAATTGCTGAAAGCGAGCCGTATGTCAATACCCCTTTAAGTATCTTAACTCCACCAAATATAAGGGCAAATAAATATCCTGCACTAAAGATAAAGTTATAAACAGCATGACCTAAAGCACCATAACCGTGCCTTTTCATCTTTATAGAATAGTTTTTTTCTTGCAAATCGCTTGCTTGCTTTTCTATTTTTGAATTTACTGCAAAAACTTTTATTGCCAAAATGTTTTCTATGCACTCTTGCATAAAAGAACGAATTTTGCCATCGGTTTCTTGTGTTCTTTTGTGAAAGTGTTTAAGTTTGCCACGAATAAGTGCTAAAACCAAAAACACCATTAGCCCTGCCACCGTAAAGGCAATGGCAAAACTCCAATCGATTAAAATGAGTGTGGCAACTGCAAGCACAAGCCTTGTCGTTGCAGAGATTATCGTAGGCAAAATAGTTGAAACACCTTCGCTAACGATAGACACGTCGCTAGTTAGTCTTGTCATAAGTTCGCCACTATGATAACCTATTATTTTGCTATGTTTTTTTCTTAAAATATTTCTAAATAGCGATGTCTTATACTCAATTTCAAGACGAGCCTTGATATTCTCAGTAAGTAGAGTGGTAAAAATCCTAAACACAAACTGTAAAACAACGAGTAGTCCAATCGCAACGGCAAAAGAAATTAGCCTTTGCATATTTTTAGCCACGGCACTATCGATTATTTCTTTGATAAATAGTGCAAATGCTATAGATAATGCCGAAAACATTGCATTAGCAAGCAACAAGATTATAATTTTCTTGCTTTGCGACTTGGAATTATTCATAATCCATTTTAATGCGCTGTTCTTGTTCATTATTTTCTTCCTTCAGTTATAAAAATGCATATTTATTATATCACAATTTTCTTTTGCAATAAACTTTTTTTAGTCGTTTTTTTGTGCATTTTAACTTTTTTGCAAATTTTTTTTATACTTTTGTTATTATCTTGCTTTCATTTTGCAAATGTGCTATAATTTTTTCATGCATACTTTTAAAGATAAATTTAACAATTTAATTTCTGTTTTAAGACAAAAATCTTTTGGCTTTGTTTATTCGTGCTTTTTGCCACTATTAGCAAGCCTTGTCGTTATGTTGTTTTGGGTTGCAGACCTACAAGTTTTTGGGCTTTTAGCAATAGTTCTTATAACCTGTTTCGTTTTGATTGTGTATGACGACCTACTTCCACTTGTCAGCCTTATGTTTATAATTCCTATGGCATTTAGGGACACAACCGTTGCTTTTGAAAGCCAACTACTTGCTTGTATCATAATTTTTGCTCTTTTAATTTTGGCACTAATTTTCCACTTTGTTAAATATCCAATGAAAAAGATTAAACTAGATAGGTTTTTCTATGTAATATTATCTATCGTTTGCATATTCTTAATCGGTGGTTTATTCTCTGGAAACGCCAAACATTATTTTGACGGAATTGGCATTTTTCTTATGTCAGGTATCGTGCCTCTTGCAATTCATTTTTTCTTTTATAACAATGTTAAAATTGACAACAAAATAAACGTTAGAAAATATCTTTCTATTAGTTTTTTAATAGCAATTTCGCTAGCCTCAGCACAACTTTGCTTTGCAAAACTGCACACATATTTTTATGGCAACGGCGTACACGGGCCTATCCCTGGTGGATTTTGCTGGGCAAACTCTAACCACGTTGCAAGTTTAGCCCTAATCGCCATTCCTTTGTGCTGTTATATGATGCTTTCATCTAAGCACATTCGGGCGTGGTTTATAGAACTTATATTTTTATACGCAACAATTTATCTTTCTGGAAGCGATGGTGCTTTTGCGACCATTGGTGTATTTACGCCATTTCTTATGCTTGTTGTATATAAAAACGTTTATAAACACAACTTGCCTTTAGTTAAACTCGTATTTTATTTTATAATCTCTTGTGCACTTTTAGTTCTTGCGTATCTATGCCTGTTTGACAGCGCTGTGCTTATAGATTTTTTT
>JAZOMM010000124.1:0-3415 GCA_045653965.1 Christensenellaceae bacterium
AGGCTTCATGTTATGTCAAACCTTATGGAAGTGTTAAAGAAAATGGATAGGGTTGTAAAAAGAGAATATCCAGATGCAAACTATTATAAACTCATTGCACTCGATGCAACCACAGGTCAAAACGCATATAACCAAGTGGAAGTATTTAACGAAGCGATAGGTATTGACGGGATAATATTAACTAAACTTGATGGAACTGCTAAGGGTGGCTTTATCATTTCACTTTCATATGAACTTGAAGTTCCCGTTTGCTTTGTTGGAACGGGCGAAAAGTTAGATGACATAGAAGACTTTGATGCCAACGAATTCGTAGAAGCAATATTTTAACGGCTGAAAATATACAAATAAAAAAACAAAACGACTTGGGTATAAAACTCAAGTCGTTTTTTATGCAAAAAAAACCGTGCATCCAACCTCGACAAACTATGCCGAAGCGTTAACGCAGTAGGTGGCTCCTTTAAAGCAACCTTATATCACATATACCTGACTGCTTAGTGCTGCTATATTCCTATTCTGACACGGTTCACAGGGGTACATTGCATAAGACCTTAATATCAACGCTCCTTATTGCGCACAGCCTTCCACACAGCAGGCCTCAATTGGCTTTCTGCTCCACTAAAGCGAATTGTGGATAACAGGGCATCGCTAACTCCCCGCATAGCACGGCTATATTATTTTACATTAAATATAAAATTTTAGCAAGTAAATTAGTGATAAATTTTGCTGATTATCATCGAAAATACTACTTTAATGCGGTAAAATTAAGAAAAGATAAAAAAATATTTAATGCAAAATATCATTGCATAAAAATTTTGGAGTAAAATAACTTGCTTTAATTTAAATAACATTATATAATAGAAAGGATAAAAACTAGACAAAATTTATAAGGGAAATATTTATGAAAACAAGACCAAATTGTATAATAATTATGGATGGTTATGGCATCAACTCACAAAGCGTTGGCAATGCCATTAAATGTGCAAATAGTGAAAATGTAGATTACTTAATGGCTAACTACCCAAGCACACTAATCGGTGCAAGTGGTATGGACGTTGGACTTCCAGAAGGGCAAATGGGCAACAGTGAAGTTGGACATTTAAATATGGGTGCTGGAAGAATTGTTTATCAAGAACTCACAAGAATTACAAAGTCAATTTCTGACGGAGACTTTTTTAATAACGAAGAATTCTTATATGCAATTGATAACGCAAAGAAAAACGGCAAAAAACTCCACCTTTATGGACTTTTATCAGATGGTGGCGTTCACAGTCATATTACACACCTTTATGCGCTAATCAAACTTGCAAAAATGCAAGGGCTTGACAATGTTTATGTTCACTGCTTTTTAGATGGCAGAGACGTTTCTCCAACAAGTGGTGCAGACTTTATTAAAGACTTGCAAACAGAAATCGACAAACTTGGTTTTGGCACGATTGCATCAGTTGGTGGCAGATATTATGTAATGGATAGAGATAATCGTTGGGACAGAGTTCAAAAGGCTTATGATATGATGACTTTAGGCGAAGGCGAAAAAACTGAAAACGCTGAAAGTTATGTTAGAAAGTCTTATGAAAATGGCACAACTGATGAGTTCGTTATTCCAGCGTGCATAGTTAAAAACGGCAAACCTGTTGGCTTGATTGAACAAGGGGATAGCATAATTTTCTTTAACTTCCGTCCTGATAGAGCAAGACAAATCACAAGGGCAATGAGCCAAAGAGAGTTTGATGGCTTTGAAAGAAAAACAGGCTTTTTAAACCCAGCATATGTGTGCTTTACAAGATACGATGCAAGTTTTGAAGGCGTAAAAATTGCATTTAAGCCACAAGTTTTAACAAACACACTTGGCGAATACATTTCTTCGCTCGGCTTAAATCAACTAAGAATAGCAGAAACTGAAAAATATGCACACGTAACATTCTTCTTTAACGGTGGCGTAGAAAAACCAAATGAAAATGAAGATAGAGAACTTATTGCATCACCAAAGGTGGCAACATATGACTTGCAACCTGAAATGAGTGCCGTTGAAGTTACAGAGCGTGCTATTGAAAAACTCGATAGCCAAAAATACGACGTAATGATATTGAACTTTGCAAACTGCGATATGGTTGGACACACAGGCGATTTTGATGCAGCAGTTAAGGCAGTTAAAACGGTTGATAATTGCGTAAAGAAAGTTGTAGATAAAATATTATCACTCGGTGGGGTGGCTCTCATCACAGCCGACCACGGCAATGCAGATAAAATGCAAGAAGAAGACGGCTCTCCATTTACAGCACACACGACAAACAAAGTTCCACTTATCGTTGTGGGAAATGATGTAAGTGGCATTAAACTTCGTGAAGGGGGAATTTTAGCAGACGTTGCCCCAACACTTTTAGATTTAATGCAAGTAGAAATTCCACAAGAAATGAGTGGCAAAAGTTTGATTATTAAATAAAAGTAGTAAAAAATAGTTGAAAAAATTGATATTGTATGGTATAATCAATATCGCAATGTTTGAAAAACATCTTTTAAGGAGATAATTATGGAAATGTTATCAATGCTTATGGCATCATTTTGGTCTATATGGCACGATTATGTTAAGTTTATTGTTCTTGCAGTTATGGCAATTTGTGCAATCTTTATCATACTCGTTGTATTATTTCAACCAGGCAACTCATCTGGTGTAAGCGCACTCGGTGGACAATCTGAAACATTTTTAAGTAAAAACAAAAGCAAAACTTTTGAACATAAAATGAAAAAATTAACTGTTGTTGCAAGTGTAATATTTGCAGTTTTATGTATCGGTTTTGCAATTGTATTCCATTTTGTTGGATTTTAATAATTAAAAAATGTTAATTTTGGTGGTTGGCTAACGCTTAACCACCTTTTTTATTTGATAGGTAATTATGGCAAGAGAAATTATTGAAGGGAAACTTCAAGGCAATGAGCGTGGCTATGCCTTTTTAATCCCAAACGATGAAAATTTACAAGACTTTTTTATTCCACACACTGATTTAAGGGGCGCAATGCATGGGGATATAGTTATTGCAGAACGCACTCGTGGAGATGGACCTAGAACAACGGCAAGGGTACTTAAAATAGTTAGCCGTGGAATTACAGAACTTGTTGGAACGTATTTTTCGCACAAGGGCTGTGGTTTTGTTTGCCCAGATGAAAAGAAATATTATAACGATATATATGTGCCTTTTTCTAAGGGGCTTAGGGCAAAGTCTGGGGATAAGGTTGTGGTTAAAATCACATCATACACAAAAAAACAAAACCCACAAGGCATTATAAGAAAAATACTCGGTCGCCAATTTGAAAAAAAGGCAGAATTAAAGTCAATTCTATTTAACTATGACCTTCCAGAAAATTTTAAGTAAGAAACCATAGATAAGGTATATGATTATTCGCCATTTAATGCTAAAAA
>JAZOMM010000125.1:0-2349 GCA_045653965.1 Christensenellaceae bacterium
AACAGAATGCTCGATGACGTAAGAGAAGAGAGCAGGGCTATAAAGAAAGAAGCTATTTTAGAAGCAAAAGAACAGGAAATTAAACTTCGCAATGAGTTTGAGCGTGAATCTAAAGAAAAGCGCATAGAACTTCAAAGACTAGAGAACAGACTTAACCAAAAAGAAGAAACTCTAGAAAGAAAAGAAGAAAATCTTGCGAAGAGAAACGAAGAAACTACAAGGCAACAAAACAATTTAAAGGCAAAAGAAATCGAACTCGATAATAAGATTGACCAAATCAACAAACAACACGACAAGATGATTGAAGAGTTTGAAAAAATTGCCCAAATGAGCAAGGAAGAAGCCAAAAAAGAACTTGTTGATGCTATCACAGAAGAAGCCAAGCGAGAAGCGGCTGGCATGGTTAAAAACATAGAAGCAGAAGCAAAAGAAAATGGTGAAAGAAAGGCAAAAGAAATTGTCAGCCTTGCTATCCAAAAATGTAGCACAGAACAAGCAACAGAAATCACAGTTTCAGTCGTTCCACTTCCTAACGATGATATGAAAGCAAGAATTATCGGTAGAGAAGGTAGAAATATTAGAACGCTTGAAAATGCAACGGGTATCGAACTTATTATCGATGACACCCCAGAAGTTGTTATCGTTTCAGGCTTTGACCCTGTAAGAAGGGAAGTTGCTAGAATTGCCTTAGAAAAACTTATTCAAGACGGCAGAATTCACCCAGCAAGAATTGAAGAAACAGTTGAAAAGGTTAAAAAAGAACTCGATGCTCAAATCAAAGAAGCAGGCGAAGCCGCTATGTTTGAGTGTGGTATATTCGGGCTTCACCCAGAAGTTGTTAAACTACTTGGCAGACTTAAGTTTAGAACAAGTTATGGCCAAAACGTATTAAAGCACTCTATCGAAGTTGCGCACCTTGCAGGTGTTATGGCAAATGAACTCGGTATTGATGCAAATCTTGCAAAGCGTGCAGGTTTACTTCACGACTTAGGTAAAGCCGTTGACTTTGAAATAGAAGGCACTCATATGCAAATTGGCGGTGACCTTGCTAAAAAGTATAAAGAAAACTTTAATGTTGTTAATGCTATCCTTGCTCACCACGGCGATGTTGAGCCAAAGACTTTAGAAGCAGTGCTCGTTCAAGCAGCCGATGCTATCTCTGGTGCAAGACCTGGCGCAAGAAGGGAAACAACAACTAACTATATTAAGAGACTTCAAAAACTCGAAGAAATTTCGTCTTCATTTAAGGGCGTTGAAAAATGCTATGCTATCCAAGCAGGTAGGGAAGTTAGGGTTATGGTTAAACCAGAACAAATCAACGATGCTCAAACATTGTTCTTAGCAAAAGACATTGCTAAAAAGATTGAAGAAGAAATGGAATACCCAGGACAAATTAAGGTTAACGTTATTAGAGAATGGCGTGCAACCGAGTTTGCAAAATAATTTATAACAAAACTAAAAAAGGATTTGTAGGTTCAAATCCTTTTTTGATAATATAAAGGAAAATATTATGGAAATTGTAAAAGACATTTTTTATGTAGGCGTAAATGATAAAACCATAGACCTTTTCGAAGGTCAATATATCGTGCCAAACGGCATGGCGTATAACTCTTATCTAATAAAAGACCAAAAGGTTGCAGTTTTAGATAGCGTGGATAAAAACTTTAAAGATGAGTGGCTTTCTAATATTGAAAAGGTTATGGCTGGTGATGATATAGATTATCTTATCGTTTCTCATATGGAGCCAGACCACTCTGCAAACATAACTGCTTTTGCAGAAAAATACCCTAATGCAAAAATCGTTTCATCATCAAAAGCATTTACCATGATGAAAAACTTTTTTGGCACAGACTTTGCTGATAGAAGGGTTGTTATAAACGAAGGCGATGAACTTGATTTGGGCGAACATAAGTTGACTTTTGTTAGTGCACCTATGGTTCACTGGCCAGAGGTTATGATGTCTTATGAAGTGGCAAGCAAAACTTTGTTCTCTGCCGATGCTTTCGGTAAGTTTGGTGCACTTGATACCGATGAAGATTGGGCTTGCGAAGCAAGAAGATATTATTTTGGAATCGTTGGTAAATATGGCGTGCAAGTTCAAGCCGTGCTAAAAAAACTTGAAAATATCAATGTTGAAAGAATTTGCGCTCTTCACGGACCTATCTTAACAGAAAATTTAGAGTATTATATTGATTTATATAAAACTTGGTCAAGTTATGGAACAGAGAGCGAAGGGGTGGTTATAAACTACACTTCAGTTTATGGCAACACTAAAAAGGCTGTGGAAATTTTGGCAAACGAACTTGAAAGTAAGGGGATAAAAGTTGCCGTTAACGACTTAGCGAGATG
>JAZOMM010000126.1:0-3438 GCA_045653965.1 Christensenellaceae bacterium
CCAAGCCTTATTCTAACAGGCAAGTCTTTTAAACTTTTTATTAAGCCCGTTAAATTTATTCCGTTATAATCATAAGCCGATAGGTTTATGCCGTTTATAACCACTTCTTTAGCACCGAGCGATAAAATTTCTTTTTTTACGCTCTCTGGATTTCTTGCACGATTTCTTCCCCTAAGGTATGGAATAATGCAATATGAACAAAAGTTGTTGCAACCATCTTGAACTTTTACATATGCCCTTGTTCTTAGCGACTTTGTCAAAAGAAGTTCTTCAAACTCCGTGCACGGCGCACTAATATGATTGCCACTTTGGTTAAGCAAGGACAAAATCTCATTTTTGTTGAACACGCCCGTTAGCAAAAAGTCATTTGACTTAGCCATAAACTGCTCAGGATTTTTTTGAACGGCGCACCCTGTAAATATTATCTTGGCGTTTGGAGAAAGTTTTTTTATTCTGCTTGCCATTTGCCTAGATTTTTTTTCGGCTTCGTTTGTAACGGCGCAAGTATTTACTATGTATAGGTCGGCTGGCACAAGTTTGTCGCTAACTTCATAACCTAAGTTTTCTAAGCCTGTTATAAGCGAATCGCTTTCGCACTCGTTTACCTTACAGCCTAGTGTAAAGACAACTGCCTTCATTATTTATCACCCTTTTTTAATGCGAGAGCAGACCACTCCCCTTTTATGCTCTGTTCTAACATTTCAAACCCTGCCGATAAATATGCTTCTTTTACAGCATCTAACCTTTCAACCAAAATACCACTAAGTATTATAATGCCGTTATCAAGCAAGTTGTTTGCTATGTATGGACTAAAGGCAATTAAAATTTCTGCCATAATGTTGCACACTATAACATTGCCTTTAACGGTGGTGTCATCGAGCAAGTTTTTAAGCAAAACTTTGCCGTTTGTGATATTGTTTAACTTCATATTGTGCTCTGTTGCAACTATTGCACACTCATCAATATCCGTCATCACAACTTGTTTTGCACCAAGTTTACTTGCTGAAATGCCAAGTATTCCACTGCCACAACCAACGTCTAAAACAATGTCGCTTTTTCTTACGTATTTTTCTAAAAAGCCCACGCACATAGACGTCGTTTCGTGTTCGCCCGTGCCGAACGCCATATTGCTGTCAAGCAAAACTACTATTTCATCATCTTGCTTTTTATATTCTATCCACTCTGGAACGATAACAATTTTACCGATTTTTATAGGCTTAAAATGTTCTTTCCATTGTTCACGCCAAAGGTCGCCGTCAATATCCCTTTTAACAGTCTCTAAACTTCCAAGGTCAAGTGGGCTTTCCTTTTTCATTTGTAAAAGCCTTTGCTCTACTTCGCTTATCGTTTTGCTTGCACTATCTTTTGGGAAGTATGCCTTTACAAGCACCGTTTTATCAGCGCTGAAAATACTGCTATCAGCATAGTCCCACGCCCTGCCGTCTTTAGCAAGGGCTATAACGTCTTCTATATCGCTTATCACAACCCCACTATCGGTATATTCCCAAAGCAAATCGCTAATTATATCGCCACCGATATGAGTTGTTGAAATTGTTAGTTCAATAAAATTATTCATACTATTTTTCGTATGGATTTTTTCCATACATTGTTTCCAAATTGTCCTTATATTGTTTCATATTAGGGCATTGTTTAATATCTGTATTTTTTTCTAATTCTTCTAAAATCTTCTTTTGCTCTTTGGTAACTTTGCTTGGCACTTCAACCATAACGTCAATGTAAAGGTCACCTGTGCCACGGCTTGTCTTTATGCCCTTGCCACGCACGAAAAATCTCTTGCCACTTTGTGTTCCTTCTGGAATAGTATATTCAAAAGTATCATCGATTAGTGGAATTTTAACCTTGGCACCGAGAACTGCCGTTTTATAACTGATAGGCACTGTAACGAACAAATCAAAGTGCTTGCGTGCAAAAATCTTGCTTGCCTCTACCTTTATAACTATAATAAGGTCGCCTGCTGGCCCACCGTTAGTGCTTGCTTGTCCAAAGCCTACCTTCTTTATATAACTGCCCGTATCTGCACCTGCTGGTATATCGAGAGTGAGTTTAGTTTGCGCACGAGTATAGCCTTTTCCATTACACTCTTTGCATGGCTCTATAATCTTTTTACCCGTACCCTTACACTCATCACAAGGTCTAACATTTACCGAACGGAAAAAGCCATTACTCGAAGTATATTGAACTTGACCTGTGCCACCACACTTAGGGCAAGTTTTATAAGCCGTGCCACCACTTGCGCCCGTACCAGAGCAAGCCTTACAAGGCTCGTTTCTAGTATAAGCAATTTCTCTACGGCAACCTTTAGCAGCATCTAAAAAACTCATAGAAAGTTCGATAGTAATGTCATCGCCTTTAGTTTTTGTTTGAGCACGAGTTCTACTTCCACCAAACCCACCGAAGATATCGCCAAAGATATCACCTAAGTCGCTAAAACCACCAAAGCCACTAGCACCACCACCGAAACCACCAAAGCCACCCATGTTGCCATTAGGGTCACCGAAGGCATCGTAATTCTTTCTTTTCTTTTCATCAGACAAAACTTCGTGTGCTTCGTTAATTTCCTTAAACTTTTCTGCAGCAGCATTATCGTTTGGGTGAAGGTCTGGGTGATATTTTTTAACTAGCGTTCTATATGCCTTTTTTATTTCATCTTGGGTTGCATCTTTGCTAACCCCAAGAGTTTCATAATAATCTTTTGCCATAATAATTCCTTTACGTCGCTTTATTCTTGTTATGTGTATAACAAAAGCATTGCTTTATTTATGCACAAACTGAAAGGCACTTTTGCCTTTCAGTTTGCATTAGTTTTTTAGTTATTTACTTAATTTTTTAGTTTTGATGGAATTCTGTATCCCCTTCAGCGCCACCATTTGCGTTAGGGTCTGCACCATTAGGGTTTGCTTGTTGATAAACTTTTCCAAAAATTTCTTGAGAAACCCCTGAAAGTTTTTCTGTTGCCTTTACAATTCTATCATCATCGTTGCTTTCAAGTTCAGTTTTAGCAAGTTTAACTTCTTCTTCAAGTTTAGCCTTATCGCTTTCATCAATCTTATCACCAAGGTCTTTAATTGACTTTTCAACTGCAAAGATAAGTCCATCAAGTTTGTTGTGGTTTTCAACAACTTGCTTTCTCTTTTTATCTTCTTCTTCGTATTGTTTTGCTTCGTTAACAGCCTTGTCAATATCAGCATCAGAAAGATTTGATGAAGATGTGATTGTAATGTTTTGTGATGCACCTGTGCCTAAATCTTTTGCAGAAACGTTAACGATACCATTAGCATCGATATCAAAAGTAACTTCGATTTGTGGCACGCCTCTTGGTGCTGGTGCAATGCCTGAAAGTTGGAAGTTGCCAAGAGTTTTGTTGTCTTTTGCGAACTCTCTTTCGCCTTGCAAGATATGAATATCAACGGCTGTTTG
>JAZOMM010000127.1:0-4169 GCA_045653965.1 Christensenellaceae bacterium
GATATTAACCTTATCGCACTTATTCTTAGCACAGCAACTATTATCGCCACCTTTATTCTTATTAAACTAAAAAAGATAAAACTTTGCCGTCCGTTTAATATGAACGTGGCTTTTATTTCAGCAGTTAGCATTTTTTTATTAATTTTTATTATTGGAATTTTTGTTATGATTGACTTTTCTTCGGCATTTACCACCTTTCATCACATATTTTTCCCTAATAAAACTAATTGGGTGTTTGACCCTAACGAAATGCAAATTATTTTGGCACTGCCCGAACAATTTTTCTTAAACTGCGCCATTTTAATAGGCTCAAGCATCTTTATTTTTTGCCTTTCAATAATAATTTATCAACTTATTAAAAGAAAGAAAAACGCAAATAAATAATAGCACTAAATTTAAAACGAACACGCCCCAAAGCCATTGGCTTTGGGGCGTTTATTTCGTTAACTAAGTTGTGATTTTACCTTAGAAAATTTGTTTTTATGCTCTGATAGAACTGTTTGTGGTGCTGACTCAACTTGATAATAACCAAGTTCTGTCATTTCTAAAAACACCTTGTTTTGGTCATCGGCAGAAGTTTTCATATGCTCTTTAATAAGTGTTCTAAAACCTTTAGAGCAACCTTCCGTGATGGCTAAAGAATAAATTTTAACTAAACTCTTTTCTAAGTTAAGCATGTCTTGAAGACTGTCTTTTTCGTTAAGTGTAATTTCTGCTTTATATTCGCTCATATTTCCCCCCTATTATAATAAATCAAAAAGTGCGTTAAATCTTTTTTCGTGATTATCGGCAATTTTAGAAAATGCTTCTGCCAATTTTTGATTTGTTAGCGTTCTTGAATAAAGTCTTGCTTTTTTGCACGCACTTTCTTCCATTGTTAGTAGGTCTGAAATTAGCGTTGCCTCTTTTGTTGTAAGCATATTATTGTTGTTATCTGTCATAATTTTTCTCCTTTTTTATATTTTAATTTTGTCATATTTTTACTTTATCAGCCGTTTTGCCCTAATAGAGCCTTACATTAGATAAGCGCCTTCGGTTCCTTCAACAACCTTAAACATTTCAACTTGTCTGCCATTAGTGGCATCAATATAGACATAATAGGTTTGTCCATCAATATCGCCGAAAAACTCATAACATAATTTTTCGCTAGTGTTTCCAACGGGAACAACTACAAGTCTTGAACCCTTGATTTGCATATCGTCAAACACGCTTTGTCTTGCTTTATTTTGGCTTATACTTGCGCCTGAAATGTTTCTATTTGTGTGGTTAGTATAATAACTTTTTGCTTCTATACCAATAACCTTGCCCGTCTCAGCACACACCCTAACCTTAACTAAGTCTGGGTATAAAATTATGCCATTTTGTGTTTTTGCAAAGTTAAAAGTATAAACGTTGTTTGAAATATTCATCCACACTTCTTGCATATCCTTAAGCCCCATATTTGATAAAAACTGCTCGGCATTTTCTATTGCCGTGTCTTCATCAACTACAACTTTTTCGCAACTACCTGCCATAGAAAACATTATAAGTTTGCCATCATTTTTGCTTATCTGTGCATAAAGCAAACTATCATCGACTTCTGCTTGGATATTATAACAAACGATATCCCCCTCAGTTTGACCACTAGATTTAATGTTCTTTAAGTCATAGCCTTTAAAAATTTTAACAAAGTTTTCTTTTGCAATATCAAAAGTTACTTCTTCTTTTGACAAGCCTTTTATAACCCTTTGGTCTTGACCATCAGAAAATGGCCCGTCATAAATAAGTTCTGGATACTGCACCGAAAGGTTTTGAAGTTTTGTAAAACCTTCTATAATTTTATCGTCACTTTTTGCCTTTGCTAAACTAGAAAACGAATAATTGCCGTTTGTCTGCTTCATCATTTGTTGAAGGGCATTTTTTAGTTCAAGGTTAGCATTATATAAACTTTCTAAGTTTTGCTTGTCAACGCTTGTTAAATTTTCACCGTTAGCAAGTTTATTAACTAGATATTTAGAATAGTCACCAATTTGGTTTATTAGTTTTGTCGTATAATACTTGCTTTCATCGTGAAGTGGTAACTGTCCAATATCGTTTTCGGCAAGTTCGCTGTTAATTGCCGTGTCAATTAGATATTTTTCAACGGCAACGGCATCTTTACTTGCAAGCGCCTTTGATAAATTAAGGTCGATGTTATCAACTTGCTCTACCGTGTCGTAGAAAGATTTTTGATAAGAAAGTTCCATTAAGTTGTCAGTTGTTGTTGGCATTAAAAGTGAAAAAGTTAAAACTGATGCCAAAACAAGCGTTGCCACACCAAGCGATATAACGGCTGCAAGCCAGCCACCATATCCCCTGTTTTTATCCCTTCTTTTTTGCCTTTCTTTTGCTTTTTGTTTTCTTTCTTGCCTTTTTTGAAGTTTTGCCTGTCTTTTTTCATTTCTTTGGGCAATCTTTCTTTCCCTTTTCTCTTGTTTGGTTTGACTTTTTAACATTTGCCTTTTTTCAAGCCTTTCTTTTTTAAGGGCATCTCTTTTTTCCTTTCTTTCTTGTTTTCTTCTTTGTCTATCCCTTAAAAGTGTCATCTTAGCCTTTTGTTTTTCGGCTTTTTTGTGTGCCTTGATTTTGGCAATTTCAATTCGTTTTTGAGCCATTGCTCTTTGTTTTTCAGCCCTAACTTTCTCACGCTCTAACTTGTTTTGCTCTTTTATTTCAAGTCTTTTTCTTCTTTTTTGCTCTTTTGCTTTTTTAAGTTCCATCTTTCTTTGATGTTTTTGAGCCCTTTTTTGTTCTTTTTTAGATAGTTCTTGTTTTTCATTAATCACGCTTTCTTGTTTTGGTGAATTACTCATTTCCTTTGTAGTAGCCTTTTTGGTTTTTTGGCTTTTATTATCTATCTTTGCTTTTTCTGCCTTTTCTACTGCATTATTTTTCTTTTTTTCCATAATTCCCCCTTAAATTGCAAAAACGTGATTACCGATTGTCGTTATGGTTTTTCTAGAGAAAATCCACTGGCTTGTTGCCGTTGATGGATTATAATAATATAATGAACCATAAGATGGGTCCCACCCGTTTAGAGCGTCTTGCGCTGCCTTTTTAGCCGTTGCATTTGGCGTTAGATTTATTTGTCCGTCTTCTACAGCCGTAAATGCATATCTTTGATAAATTACACCTGCCATAGTGTTTGGGAAAGATGCACTTTTAATTCTATTAAGAACCACTGCTCCCACAGCCACTTGACCTATATAACTTTCACCCCTTGCTTCGCCATAAATGAGCCTTGCAAGAAGCATTACATCTGAATCGCTATAAGAACTAGAACTGCTCTCTCCACTTGCTGTAGAACTTATACCAAGTGCTTTAAGAGTGTTTTTACCAACGATTCCGTCAACCTTAAGCCCGTTTTTTCTTTGAAAGTATTTAACGGCTTCTTTTGTCTTAGCACCAAAAATTCCGTCTATCGAACCCTTATAATATCCCCAATTTTTGAGTTTGCGTTGTATTGTTTTAACGGTTGCGCCAGTGCTTCCTTGTGTGATTACTGCCACATAATTAGCAGGCTCTACGCTTTTTGTGGGCGAACTTGCACCAGCAAAAATTCCGATAGACAAAATCATAAGGGCAAGCATCGTTACCTTAAAAAATTTTTTCATATCATTTCTCCTTTTTAAAAAAGTCGTTTATAATATCTAAAATCTTACTTCTATATTGATAACTTTGACTTTCATCTGTAAAACATAATGGTGGATATACCACACACCACCAATTATCACCCTTTGCGCTTCCAAGTTCTATTATAAGAGCATCATAAAAACCACTATCTAGTTTAAATCCATCATATTTGCGAGTGGGAAATTGCTCGTTTTTTATGCTAGCCTTAACAGAATAATTAAAACCGTTTTTTCTAAGCACTTTTTCACCCACTTGTTCTAAATTTGTTAGATTTCTTTCAAGCATATCTTGGGCTTTTTGCTTTGTGTTGCAATTTGCAATATAAGGCGTTAAAAATTTTACAATTTCTTCTTTTACCAAATATTTAACTTGTTGGTCGCACTCAAGGTTAGAGTTGGCACGAATATGTATCCTAAGATACTCTTTGTGCGTTTGAGGTTGATAAGACCATAGACCTATTCCCGACAAAACTATTATGCCGATAATTAAAAAACTTATGCACACTTTTTTCATAATCA
>JAZOMM010000128.1:0-4274 GCA_045653965.1 Christensenellaceae bacterium
CAAATAACGCATCAACATCTTCATCTGTTATCTTTTTCTTTTTAGAAAAAGAAAGTTGACCATCTCTTATAAACACCTTAGTAAAGTCACCTGGAACACCAACAAACACAGTGTCAATCTTTCCATAAGTGCCTTTAAGCAGATAGTCGGCAAGCGAAAATAATTCTTTTTTTAGTTTTAGTTCATCGAAAAACACACCGTCTGAAAAACCATCATAATCAAAAGAATATTTACTTTTAATTATAAAAGTTTTATTTACGCCCCTTTCACCTACAACGGCAGTTACTTTAGATGAGCCTATGTCTATAATCGCAACATGTTTCTTTTGCATTTTTCACCTTTTATAAACTCTTAAATTATTTGTTCGTATAATCTATAGTCGTTTCTATTATCAGCATCAATTTGGTCGTAAGTATGGTCAACTACAAGTTTGTTAACACCATTTTCCTTGGCATATCTTGTTTCTAAAAGTCCAAACCTTTTTTGATAATCGTTTGCTTTAGTGTTATAAGCATCAAAACCAACTTGTCCTTTTATTTCACCATCTACTAAAACGTCAACAATATAGATTTTAACGCCTGTATGAGTTTCAAAACTCACATCGTATTCCCCACCAGAACAATCTTCTATCGTAACACTTTTTACGCAGTCAAACAAGCCAAATTGTTTTGCAATTTCAAATGATTTGAAAACGGCTTCATCGCTTGTTGTCATTATTTTTTGACCTAAAACAACTTCTGTTACTTCAATTTTAGATGTTAAATTAGGATTATTTCTAAATGTAATAAATTCTAAATCAATAATATTCCCGCCTTGCTTTATCTCGCCACTATCATTTAACGCAACGCCATTTTCATCGAGAATATACGTGGTGTTATCAACTATAATTCTATAAGTTTCTCTACGCTCTGATATATTTACGCTTAATACATTTGGATATTTTTTTTCTACGCTTTTAACTTCAAGGTATGTCATAGACTTCAAATCATCAACAACATCTTGCTCATCTAAAAATAATATATTTTTGCCCTTATACTTACTTAAAATCGACTCTGCAGTATGAACATCATAACTAGAAACGGCATAACTAACATCAATTTTTGCAACAGTAAATATTCCAAAACATGCCAAAAGCACCACAAGAGCAAATGCTATGGCTATTATTTTTGCTAAATTTTTCTTTGCTGTCATAATGTTAAATTTCCTTTACTAAAAAATCTTTTTAATATCTGCGCCAAGTGAACTTAATTTTTTTTCGAATTCAAAATATCCACGCTCTATATGAGTGATATTGTTTACTATGGTTTGCCCTTCTGCATTTAGCCCTGCGAGTACGAGTGCTGCGCCACCCCTTAAATCGCTTGCATAAACTTCTGCACCATTTAACCTGTTAACCCCATTGATATAAGCACGCTTTCCTTTTACATAAATATCTGCACCCATATCAACAAGTGATGAAACATGGCTAAACCTTTTTTCAAACACGTTTTCAACGACAACTGATTTTCCACTGCTTACCGAAAGCAACGCCATTGTTTGCGCCTGCAAATCGGTTGGAAATAGTGGGTATGGTCCGGTCGAAAATGAAAAAGATTTTGACACTACTTTATTTTTTAAATATATTATATCATTATTTATGGTAATTTTACAAGTGTTATCGCAAAGTTTATGTATTAAAACTGAAATATTTTTTGCATTGCAATTATGAATTTCAATTTCGCCACCGGTAATTGCCGTTGCAATTAAAAATGTGCCACACTCAATTCTATCTGGAATAGGCGTGTATTCTGTGCCGTGCAACTTGTCAACTCCCTCTATTAAAATCGTAGAAGTTCCTGCACCATAAATTTTTGCACCCATTGAATTTAGATAGTTCATAAGGTCAACTATTTCCGGCTCTCTTGCC
Organism: Christensenellaceae bacterium; assembly: GCA_045653965.1. Lineage (GTDB taxonomy): Bacteria > Bacillota > Clostridia > Christensenellales > Borkfalkiaceae > UBA1259. The sequence goes on from JAZOMM010000128.1 coordinate 1,907, forward strand.
GAATTAAATATTTGTGTTTTGCCTTTTGCTAAAACCGATGCAAGAATTATATTTTCAGTTGCACCAACTGATGGAAAATCTAGATAAATATCACTTCCCACGAGATTGTTTACCGAACAAAATATCTGCTCTTGAAATTCACTAACTTTAACGCCCAATTTTTTTAGTGATTTTATATGTAAGTCTATTGGTCTTAAACCGATATTGCACCCACCGGGATAGTTAATTTTGGCTTTTTTAAAACGACAAATAAGCGCACCTAACATAAAGATAGATGAACGCAATTCGTTTGCAAGTTCTTTTGGCACTGAATACTTATCTGCCGTTAAAGAATTGATTATTAAGTTTTCTCCATCAAACTGCCACTTACAACCTAAATGAGACAAGATGTTTAGCATTGACATAACATCTTTTATCTTTGGACAATTTTTAATTACTACTTGTTCATTTGTAAGCAAAGCACCTGCCATAATTGGCAAAACCGAATTTTTTGCACTTTGTATTGCTATCTTTCCACTTAATTTTTTGCCACCGTTTATCAAGTATTTTTCCATAATTTTCTCCCACGAGTAGTGATATTTTATTTTATGGAAAAATTGTTTAAAAAGTTAATGAACCTTGTTTAGAAATATTAAATAATATACCCATTTCAGCCATAAAAATTATAATAGACGTATTTCCACTTGAAACTAATGGAAGTGGCAAGCCTGTCGGTGGAATACTGCCTGTAACAACAAGTGCATTTACAAGCGTTTGTATGCCAAAAATCATAGTTATGCCAACAGCCAAAATGTAGCCAAAAATATTTTTTGACTTAGATGCTATTTTTAAGCCACGATAGACAATAAAAAAGAGTAATGAAAAAAAGAAAAATAGTCCAATAAAGCCTATTTCTTCTCCTATTACAGAAAGTATAAAGTCAGATTCTGCAAATGGCAAAAAGGAATATTTTTGTCTAGAATTAAATAGTCCAACTCCAAACCAACCACCCGAGCCAAGTGCATAAAGTGATTGCAAAAGTTGATAGCCTTCGCCTTTAGGATTTGACCAAGGATTTATAAAAGCCATAAGTCTATTCAGTCTATATGGCTCTGCTAGAATTAGCAAAACCCCACCTAAAACTGCAGGAACTATTAGATAGAAAAAATGCTTAATTTTCATGCCTGCACAAAAAAGCATTGTTATCATTAAAAGGGCAACGCAAACCGTGATAGACATGTTTGGTTCTATAATAATTAATAAACAGGTTGCCCCACCCATCATAAGCACGGGTAAAATACCAAGAAAAGTCTTGGTTTTTTCTGGGTTTTTGCTTACATAAGTTGCACAAAAAAGTATAAGCGAAAATTTGGCAATTTCAGATGGTTGAAGGGTTATTCCACCAATACCTATCCACCTTTTTGCACCATAATTTTCCACCCCAATTTTTGGAACAAAAACTAAAGCAAGTAACACAAAAGAAATGATGCATATGTACGGAGTAAACTTTTTAAGTTTATTATAGTCATAAATAGCCGTTAACACCATTACAACTGTGCCAAGCAAAATGCCAATAACTTGTTTTTTTACAAAATAAAAACTATCATTGTAAGTTTTTTGTGCCGAATAATTGCTTGCCGAATATATAAAAATTGTTCCTATTATCGAAAGCAAAACGACAGCAATCAACAACAAATAATCGCCCTTACTTTCTTTTGACCTTAATATTCTTTTCACTTAAACCTCTTGGACTAACTCTCTAAATTTATCCCCTCTTTCTTCAAAACTTGAAAAACTATCAAAACTTGCACAAGCAGGGCTTAAAAGCACACTCTCGCCGTCAGTTGCAACAAGTTTTGCAATCTTTACAGCCGTTGTAAAATCATAAGTCAAAGTTATGTTTGTATACCCAGCATTTACTGCACTTTCAAACATTTTAAGTCTTGTGGCACCCATTATTATTACATGTCTGACCGAACTTGACTTTATCTTTTCAAATAGTTCTTTATAGTTTTCCCCCTTATCGCTTCCACCTAAAATAAGAATTGTTGGTTTTGTCATGTTTTCAACTGCAGTTATTGTAGATGCCGTATTTGTCGCTTTTGAATCGTTATAATAATCAACCCCACCAATACTTGCAATTAGTTCCATACGATGTTTAACGCCCTTAAAGTTTGTAAGAGCATTAACTATAGACTGATTATCAATCCCTAACAATTTGCAAGCACATATCGCAAACAGCGTGTTATAAACGTTATGGTCGCCCTTTAACGGAAGGCTTTCTTGGTCAATTATAAACTCTTCGTTATAATAAAGTTTATCTTCAAGCCTGTATGCACCTTCAATTTTTCCTTTAAGCGAAATATATTTGATTTTAGCCTTTACTTCA
>JAZOMM010000129.1:0-2222 GCA_045653965.1 Christensenellaceae bacterium
AACTTAGACGTAATTAAACTTGCCGACCACATTATAGACTTAGGTCCAGAAGGTGGGGATAATGGTGGCGAAATTATTGCAACAGGCACGCCAGAGCAAGTTGCACAAAACAAAAATAGTTATACGGGTAAATTCTTAAAAAATGTCTTATAGTAGCGAAAATAACAACCTATTAAATAAAGAGCAAGGTGGAAAAGCCTTTTCCATAATGATAGCAATATATGTGCTATTATCTTTTGTCGTGCAAGGGGTTTTACTAGCATTTACAACTGAAGAAAGTTTTATCTATATAGCAGTTTGTTCTGTTTTGTCAACCATTGCTATATTTTTGGCTATACTTTATCAAAACAAGAGAAATAAATGCACAATTAAGGCATTAAATATAAAAAAGTGTGAAATCAAAGCCTTTTTACCAGCAATTTTGCTTGGGGTAGGCATGTTTTTAGGCTTAGGCTTTATAAACATTGCACTCGTTAACCTTTTGCAAAAGGTGGGCATAACTTTAAGTTCGCCTACCGTTCCCTTAAATAATTTAGGGCAGTTGTTTTTCTTTTCATTAACGCTTGCAATCTTGCCTGCAATATTTGAAGAACTATTTTTCCGTGGATTATTCTTAAACTCGCTTGGTGAGCAGAGCGTTTTGACAAAAACGCTAACGGTAGGGCTATTCTTTGCACTATACCATTGTAGTTTAAGTCAGTTTATTTATCAATTTATATATGGCTCGGCACTATGTTTACTTACCATTTATGCAAAAAGCATAATCCCAGCCATTTTAACGCATTTTTTGAATAATTTCGTGGTGCTACTTTTTACATACTTAAAAATTCAAATAAATTTATTTAGTCCTATTGTAATTGTCGTGGGGCTAGTTTGCCTTTCATTATTTTTGGCTATTGTAATTTTTGGTCTTAAGAAAGGAAAAAATAGAAATCACGCTGAGCAAAAAAACAAAGGCATAAAAGAAGTGTTTATTCCTTATGGAATTTTGGGCGTTATGATATGCGCTATTATGTTGCTTAGCGCTCTTTTAGTGTAGGTGGAATATGGTTAAGATAAATATAGTTGCAGTTGGCAAGGTTAAGGAAAAATATTTTACCGAAGGTATAAACGAATATGCAAAGCGAATATCAAAGTTTGCAGGGTTTAGCATTATCGAAGTTCAAGAAGAAAATTTTTCTAAAGTAGATGATGGGATAATCGAAATTATAAAGGAAAAAGAGTGCCAAAGAATTATGCCACATTTAAAAGGCATAACCATAGCACTTGCTATCGAAGGCAAAAAATATGATAGCAACACTTTTTCTAAATCCCTTCAAAAATTCATAGACCAAAGTGGTGGAACGATTACATTTGTTATCGGTGGCTCTTATGGACTTAGTGACAAAATTAAAAAAGAGGCAAAAGAACTTATATCCTTTTCGGATATGACCTTTCCACACACAATGTTTAGGCTTATGCTTTCAGAGCAGATTTATAGGGCATTTTCAATAATATCAGGAAGTGGCTATCACAAATAAAAGTTCATACTATATTGTATGGATATTTTAAGTTTGAATAAAAAGATTTTCAAGAATTTTAAGGGCAAAAAGATAGTTATAGGAAAAAGCCTATTTGGACACCCTATTTTATGCTATGGTGTTATAAAAACCCCTTATCCAAAAGCCATAATTCAGGGCACAATTCACGCAAGGGAATATATAACAGCTTATTTAACGCTAAAACTGATTAATAACTTTTATAAAAACGGCAAATATGGAAGCGTTTATTTTATTCCTGTGCTTAATCCAGATGGCGTTATGATTTCGCTAAAAAAAGACAAACTCTATAAAGCAAACGGCAGGGGTGTGGACTTAAATGTCAATTTTGATGCTCGTTGGTCAACGGGCAGTCAAAATGTAAGAGAAAGGGCAAGCCAAAATTATATAGGCGAAAAACCATTTTCAGAGCCAGAAACGATGGCACTTAGAGATTTTACCTTAAAAATCAAACCTGACTACACCATAAGTTATCACTCTAAAGGTCAAGAGATATACTATGAGTTTTTTCAAGACAATATAAGCCGAGATTTAGAGTTTGCAAAAGAAATAGCGTGGTTAACAGGTTATCAAATTAAAAAAACGCCAAACTCGGCTGGTGGATATAAAGATTGGTGCATACAAGAACTGAAAATACCTTCGCTAACTATAGAAGTGGGCGATGATAAATTAAAGCACCCAATA
>JAZOMM010000130.1:0-2848 GCA_045653965.1 Christensenellaceae bacterium
AGTTCTATCACAACAGGAAAGTCTCAAGAATTTTTCCTTTCAGCAAAAGATGTTGATTTGATTAAAGGCAAAAAAGTTTGTATTGTTGACGATGTTTTATCAACAGGTGCAAGCCTTTCTGGTTTAGAAATGCTCGTTGAAAAGGCCGGTGGCATTGTATACAAAAAACTTTTTGTTCTCGCTGAAGATACAGCAGCAGATAGAACTGACGTTGAATTTTTAGCATCAATTCCACTATTTTAATTTTCTATTTTAATAAAATCAAAAAAAATCACCAATTTCTCGGTGATTTTTATTTTTTTACCTTTATTTATCAAATTTTCTTAGGGCTTTTTTGATTTTCTCTATAGGAAGTCCGATGATGTTATTCATGCTACCTTTATACCTTTTAACAAAGTTAAACTCGCCGTCTTGTATGCCATAAGCACCTGCTTTTCCCACATACAAATTGCTATCTAAATAACTCTCTATTTGGCTTTCGGTTAGTTTGTTAAATATAACAATACTTTTGTCATAACCGATAATGGTTTTGCCCTTAGAAATTATTGCATAGCCTGTTATTACTTTATGTTTATTCCCTGAAAGATTTTTTAAAATTCGCTTTGCATCTTGCCTATCTATTGGTTTTCCTAAAATTTCTCCCTTTAGATATACAACTGTGTCTGCCCCTAAAACTATGGCATTTTTATCTTCAAGTTTATTAAACACGTCTTTGGCTTTTTCAAACGCAAAAGTTTTTGCCGTTATAATTGGATTAGATGTAAAACTTTTTTCTTCATAATCACTTGTTATAATTTGAAAATTATAGCCTTCTTTTTGTAAAATTTCTTTTCTTCTTGGCGAAGCACTTGCAAGAATTAGTTTCATTTTTGCTCCTTAAAAGTCAAGCCACGCTAAAAAGCGTGGCTTTTAGTAATTAAATTTAAGCGTTTTCTTTCTTTTCGTTTTGTTCTTCTTTTGGCAAAACAAATGGCATTTTTTTATAACGATATATTAGCATCAATGCAATTCCACCAAGCACGAACACAAACGATAACCATTGCGATGGATAAAATATTGGGTTAAACCCACGATAGTCTGTTCTTAAAAACTCAATGAAAAAACGCCATACACCATAACCAATTAAATATATGCTCATTGTAATATTTGAGCGCTTTAAGTATGAAATTATTAAAACGGTTGCAAGTGCAAACAAGAATAATGCTTCGTATAACTGAGTAGGAACATAATATCCCCAAACACCATTTGTTCCTTGCATGTATAAACCACCGAAAACAAACTCACTGCCTAGGTATGCCCCATGACAACAACCACTCATTAAACAACCTATTCTGCCAAATGCGTGTGCTATACAAATACATGCTGGTGCTATTCTAAAAAGTGTGTTAAAGTGCTTTTTATGTAGCCCTTCATCTTTGCCCCTAAAATAGAACTTGCCTATTAAGAAGTATAAGATAAGGAAACAGCCTGCGCCACCGATAAGTCCACCCATAACTGTTAAGCCTGCACCAAATATCTTAAATGGTTTGCCATCAAGCCAATTATAAAAGCCTTGAAATACCATTGCTGAGAAAAAGCCTGATACTAATGCACCAATTAAGATGAAGAACACATAGTCTTGCACCTTTTCTGGCATACCAAACTTTTTAGAGAAGATATAAAATGCAAATAAACAAGCAATTATGCCCACAGCAATGCATACGCCATATAACATAACTTCTTTTCCAAAAATTATAAATATTGGGTGTGGATACATGTTTTTTCTCCTTTTATTTAACAAAAATATTATATCTTTTTTGTGAAAAAATGTCAACTAAAAAGGTTTTTCTTTTAATATTTGTTTGCATTTATTTGCCGTTTTGTGTATAATATGAATTACCTTTTGAAAAGGTCTCATAATAGTTTAGTTTGGAAAGGTATCGAAGTGGTCATAACGAGCCGCACTCGAAATGCGGTTGCCGAGTTCTCGGCACATGGGTTCAAATCCCATCCTTTCCGCCAATGAAAAAGAGTAGGTTTTTTCCTACTCTTTTTTGTTGCGATAAAGTGGTGGCTTGATTTGAACCCCACGGTTCGGGCAAAGCCCAACGGAGCAATGCGTAGTTGTGTCCCATCATTTCAGTTCTTATATAATAAAAAAGGCACTTTAATAGTGCCCTTCATATATAAACCTTTTTTAATAATTATCAACTATTCCTAAAAAATAATCTGCAGAAATATCAAAGGCTATTGCCATGCTTTTAAGTATATCATAGCCTGGTTTTGCCTTGCCCTTTAACCACTCACTAACTTGGCTTTGCTTTACCCCTATCTTTTTAGAAAAAGCCACTTGTGTTAAATTATTCTCTTGTAAAAATTCTTTTAATATTTCTTTAAATTCATTTTCCATATAATTATTATATAGAAATTTCTATATTTTTAGTTGACATATAGAATATTCTATAGTATAATTATTGTACAAGCGCTTAGTTTTATACAAAAGGAGAATAATTAATGGACAATTCAAAGAACAACAATACCATACGTTTCTTGCTTACCTTTTTTCTAGGTTGGATAGGAAGCATTATTATTAACTGCACAGATTTTAAGCCAAAAGGATATAGTTCAAGAACACTTGCATATTTATTTTTGTCTGCAATAACAGTTGGGATTTATGGACTTGTTGCATCTATTTCAAACTTGTCTTTTGACCCTCAAAAAAGTTCTAATATTGGTTATGCAATTGATTCCGATTACAATGAATACACACATTCCAACAAAGAGACTTTTGATGCAACAACTTACACTAATCAAGTAAAACTATCAAATAAACCTAATCAATGTAAAGAAATTTTGAAAAAAATTGTAG
>JAZOMM010000131.1:0-3860 GCA_045653965.1 Christensenellaceae bacterium
GAAAACAACTTTTATTTTGATAAATTTGCTTGTCTTAAATACCTTAAAGTTTGTGTGCATTACATATTGAATAAATATTATTAAGGCTGTTGCAACGAGCGAAACGATATACCAGCCAGCACCAACAGCCATGCCGATAGCAGCCGTTGTCCATACGCCTGCTGCCGTTGTTAAGCCGTGAATAGCATTTTTGCGATAGAAAATCATACCTGCACCAATAAAGCCTATACCAGGAACGATTTGCGCAGCAATTCTCGCTGGGTCAGAGCCAGAAAAAGCACCGATTGATAAAAGTGTAAATAGGCATGCGCCTAAACACATTATTGTGTGAGTTCTTGGTCCTGCTTCTTTTAGTCGCATCTTTCTTTCTAAACCAATAGAAAAACCTAATGCTATGGCAAGAATAAGCCTTATTATATATTCGATAACTGCTAAGTTTCCAGTAAAAACATCGCCCAAAAATTTTGCTATTATATCCATATTTTCTCCTTAAATTCCATAAATAAATGTTTTGTTTATTATATGTTCATATAATAACTTTGTCAATAGGTTTTAATAAATTTGTTTTGCTTTTTTGGTTTTAAATTAAAAAAAGAGCAATTTTTTGCTCTTTTTTTCACATTATTTTTTATATTATATTTTTGTTTTATGCTGATTTTGTTTGGTCTTCTTGTTTAGGCGAGTATTCGCTTAAGTCCATAGCACCTATCTCGTTACATCTATTAAGTAAATATTCAATAGCCTTTTCTTTTGTTTGGTATTTTTGCATAAGTTCTGAATACATTATAGGCTTATCGAAAACAAATACCTTTTGTTCTTTTCTAAAGTAAGATACTACAATAGGAATATCAAGCGATTTTTTATAACAAGACTCTGCAAAAACCATAAACCCTGCATAAAAACCTTCAAGTGTGGCTAAATAGCCTTTAGAAGAATCTTCTGGATAAACAACGATATTTTCTTTGTTTTGAATTGCAGTGTAACTTTGTTTTATTGTGCCGAAAAATCTAACGTCTTTATATGTAGAAATTAAGTTTAAGCCTTTATAAAATAAGTTTGTAAGTGGGGTTGCAATCAAACAAAATAGCCTTGCTAAGTGCAAGTTCCAATGCTTTTTCTCGTGAAAGTATACTCTTGTTTGATATTTATACATTTTAATAAGACCCGAATTCATTTCGTGTGCGCCCCACATTCTAACAGTCTTATCTAAATACATTTCTAATGACATAGGTGCATCTGTGCCCTCGTGATTGCTTAAAATTAGAGAGCCATCTTCAAAAGGTTTGCCATCAAGATATATAAACTCTGGCGCTTTATATCTGCATTGCATTAAGGTTTTTAATCCCCTAAACCACCATTTGCCCCTTTTAACTAATTTCTTTTTTGCCATAACAAGTCCTTAAATATATATTTATTATTCTATATGCTCACTTTATCAAACAAATATTAACTTAACATTAACTTTGTTTAATTATATAAATATAAATTATCTACCCCTGCCAAATTAAAAAGCACCCACTTGGGGTGCTATAGTTTGTTTTTTTGTGTTTTGATATATTTATTTGCTTTCTATAAATGGATACTCGTCCGTTTCACTACCGAGCCCTTGTCCGTCTATGCTTGCCCTTCATGTGACGGTCGAACAGCGGGTCTCATATAAAACATCTACCCCTGCCAAACTAAAAAGCACCCACTTGGGGTGCTATAGTTTGGCAGGGGTAGATGGATTCGCTTCTCTCGAGCCTCCCGATAAACAGTAGGTGTCTACTGTTTACCCTACGGGAAATTTGCAAATGCAAATTTTCTCCTAATTCAAATCCATCATTTACTTATCAAAAAATCAAAGCCATAGCCGTTTTAGACTATGACTTTGATTTATTTGGCAGGGGTAGATGGATTTGAACCAACGAAGTGACGGAGTCAGAGTCCGTTGCCTTACCGCTTGGCGATACCCCTATTTCTTTTTATTTATTGTATCAAATCATTTGCTTTTTTTCAAGTGTTTTTTCTAATTTTATTGATTATGTTTTATTTGTATGTTAAAATAAAAATATATAACTTTTAAGGAGCAATTATGCTTGATTCTTTCGATTATAAAGAGCCACAATGCAAACTTTGTGATGGCAAATCTTTTTACTATCCAGATGAAAATGCACCAAAAGGACTAATTCCCGTTAGCAGAATAATTCAAAAACTTGATGCTTGTTATAATAAAAACGATTATATTGAAGCAGGTAGATTGCTTTTTTATTGGCAAAAAGAAGCACAAAGCCTATCAGACCTTCAAGGCGAACTTTCTATTGTAAACGAACTTTTAGGGCATTTAAGAAAAATTAACGATAAAGATAATGCACTTAAAGCGATAGATAGAGCAAGTGAACTTATATCTTTGCTTAAGGCTGAAGATAATTTTTCATCAGCGACCATTTATCTTAATATGGCAACCACCCTTAAAGCCTTTGATAAGCCACAACAAGCACTTATCTTATATGAAATAGCATTAGAAATTTACAGCAAAAATGGTGAAAAAAGCAAGCCTTATTTAGCAGGTTTTTATAACAACAAAGCGCTAACGCTCGTTGACCTTTTAGATTATAGTGGTGCTGAATTATGTTATCAAAATGCCCTCAAGTTTTTAGAAGGTCAAACCAAACTTTTAGATGGTGCAATAACTTATGTGAACATGGCTCACCTATATGACAAAATGCAAGAGAAAACTAAGGTGGTTGACTGCTTGTTTACTGCTTTTGAACTTTTAACTGATGATACCAACACCCAAAATGGATATTATGCTTACGTGCTTGAAAAATGCGCACCATCTTTTAGGCAGTTCGGGTATGATAAAATTGCCGATGATTTTGAAAAATTAAGTGGAGAAATTTATGAAAGGACTTGACATTGCGTTTAATTATTATAACGAGTTTGGAAAGCCTATGATTGAAAACGAGTTCAAAGAATTTGCTGATAGAATTACTATAGGACTTGTGGGAGAAGGCTCTGAGTGTTATGGCTACGATGATATATCTAGTCAAGACCACGATTTTGATATGGGTTTTTGTTTGTTTATAACCCAAAAAGACTATGATGAGTTTGGTTTTAAGTTAGAAAGAGCATATGCAAAATTGCCACGAGAATATATGGGTTTTAAGCGAAAGATTTTAAGCCCTGTTGGTGGCGAAAGGCGTGGTGTTATAGTTATAGAAGACTTTTATAAAAAGTTTTTGGGCGTTAGTGCTATTCCAAACGACATTAATTGGTGGTTTTTTGTGCCAGAGCATTCGCTTTCAACAGCCACTAACGGCAAAATTTTTTGTGGCGACGGCGATTTTATAAAGATTAGAAATAGTTTGCTAAAAGGTTATCCAAACGATGTAAAACTAAAAAAACTTGCCAAAGCCTTAATTCTTGCTGGGCAATCTGGTCAATATAACTATCCTAGATGTATCTCTCACGGAGAAAGGGGTAGCGCAAGCCTTGCCATTTGCGAATTTGTTAAAAACTTTATATCTGCAATATACCTACTTAACAACACCTATCAGCCCTTTTATAAATGGGCGTTTAAGGGGCTTAGAAATCTGCCTATTCTCTCTGAGTGCGAGCCTTCGCTTGAAGGACTTTTAGAATATGGCAATAATAAAGAAGAATATAAGTTAAAGTGTGAAATTATTGAAGACCTTTGTAAAATGCTAATAACAGAACTTAAAAAGCAAAACCTTAGCGACGCAACTTGTTTTAACTTAGAAACGCACGCATATTCTGTTACCGACAAAATTAAAAATGCCGACATTAGAAATATGCATATAATGGAAGGTTAAAGTTTAATATAAAACAAAAAATCGGTTTATTTAAACCGATTTTTT
>JAZOMM010000132.1:0-6599 GCA_045653965.1 Christensenellaceae bacterium
TAGGTTTGATGCAAGCGATATATTGCCTATGTTTGCTAAATATCAAATAACAACATTCTGTGCGCCACCAACAATGCTTAGAATGCTTATTAAAGAAGATATTTCTAAGTACGATTTTTCATCAGTTAAGCATATGACAACTGCAGGCGAAGCCTTAAACCCAGAAGTATATTATCAGTTTGAAAAATTAACAGGTTTACAAATAAAAGAAGGCTTTGGCCAATCAGAATCAACAATGCTTATCGGCAACCTTGTTGGTAAGCCTCATAAAATTGGTTCAATGGGTAAACCAGCACCTATTTATGACATAGAACTTCATGATGAAAACGGCAACCCAGTACCTGATGGCGAAACGGGTGAAATCGTTGTTAACCTTAAAAACGGCGTGCCATGTGGCTTGTTTACCGGTTATTATAACGATAAACAAAAAACCGAAGAAGTTTGGCACGATGGCTATTATCACACAGGCGATACTGCTTGGCGTGATGAAGATGGCTTCTATTGGTATGTTGGTAGGGTTGATGACGTTATTAAATCAAGTGGTTATAGGATTGGACCATTTGAAATTGAAAGCGTTATTATGGAATTACCTTATGTTTTAGAGTGTGGTGTGTCTGCTGTACCAGATGAAGTAAGGGGACAAATTGTAAAGGCAAGCATTGTTTTAACAAAGGGAACGGAAGGAACTGAAGAACTTAAGAAAGAAATTCAAAACTACGTTAAGTCTAAAACAGCGCCATACAAATATCCAAGAATAGTTGTGTTTAAGGACAGTCTTCCAAAAACTGTTAGTGGCAAAATCCAAAGAAATAAACTATAAAAACCAAATAATGCCCCTTAAAAAAGGGGCATTTAGTATATGAGAATAATAACGCATAAAAGTGGAAAAAATTACTTTATGCGTTATAAAAATTTATATCTAAAAAGTCTAAATTATATCAAAAACAAAGGGGGGAATATGCGTACAATTTTGCATAGCGATTTAAATAATTTTTATGCTTCTGTTGAAGTTTTAAAGCACCCTGAGTTTAAAGACAAACCACTCGTTGTGTGTGGAAGCGTTGAAGATAGGCACGGCATTGTGCTTGCTAAAAACCAACTTGCAAAGAGTTTTGATATAAAAACGGGCGATGTGCTTTGGCAAGCCAAACAAAAATGCAAAGACTTAGTATCAGTGCTTGCAGACCATAGTTCTTATGAAGTAATGTCAAAAAAGGTAAGAAAAATTTATGAAAGATTTACCGATAATATCGAACCATTTGGCATTGATGAGTGCTGGCTTGATGTTACGGATAGCACAAAGATTTTTGGAAGTGGCGAACAAATAGCACATAAAATAAGAGAAATGGTCAAACAGGAATTAGGGCTAACTGTAAGCATTGGCGTAAGTTTTAACAAAGTGTTTGCAAAACTCGGCTCTGATATGAAAAAACCAGATGCAGTGACTGTTATAGATGTAAATAACTTCAAACAAAAAGTGTGGCCACTCGATGCCAAAGACCTTTTGTTTGTGGGAAGGTCAACTTACTTAAAACTAAAATCAATCGGCGTTCATACGATAGGCGATATAGCAAGGTTAGACCCCAAAGTTTTAAGCAATTTGCTTGGCATTTGGGGGAATACCCTTCATTGTTATGCAAATGGCTTAGATAATTCGCCTGTAGAAAAAGATGCAAGCGAAGTAAAGAGCATAAGCAATAGTTTAACGGCATATAAAGACCTAACGACCTTTGAAGAAGTTAAAACGCTACTATTATTACTCAGCGAAAGCGTTGCATCGAGACTTAGAGAAAGTGGCTTAGGCAAGGCAAACACCGTTAGGATAACTGTAACAGATAACACCCTTCAAACTTATGGAAAACAAGTTAAACTAATTCATCCAACAAATAGTGCGATAGACATTGTAAACGCATCGTATGACCTGTTTGAAAAGTTATATAAATGGAACAATCCCGTTAGGGCTGCAGGCGTTAGCATATGCGATTTTACGCATAGTATGGAACAAATATATTTTGACATTGACAAAGATAAACACGAAAAACAAGAAAGGCTTGATGAGGCCGTTGACAGCATTAGAAAAAAATATGGCAATTCATCAATGCAAAGGGCAAGAATTTTACAAGATAAAAAATTTGCTTCCACCGACATAAAAGGCGACCCTTTTGGAAAAAACATCGATTAAAATTATGCAAAAATAGATAATATTTAATAAAAAACATTGCAAAAAAGATAAATTTATTGTAAAATATAAATAGCAAAAAAAACTTGTGATTAGGGAGAATAAACATGAAAAAGAAATTGTTTTCTTTGGTTTTGGCAGTGCTAACGATTGTGTCATGCATGATGTTTGTTGCGTGCAAACCAGAAGAAGCCAAAAAATATACGGTTAGTTTTGAAACTTTTGGTGGTACGATAATTGAAAGCCAAATAGTTGAAGAAAATAAAAAGATTACTTGTCCAGTCGACCCAGAAAAAGCAAACGACTTATTTTACCACTGGTATTTAGATAACCAAAACATACCATTTGACTTTGAAACTTATAAAGTAAAAGGTGATATCACAATAAAGGCACGCTGGGCATTTTCACATACAGTTACCTATAAAGTGGGCGATGAAACCTTTTTATATCAACAAATAATGGATAAAAATTTGGCAACTAGGCCAACAGAAAATCCAACTAAAGAAAATTACTTTTTTGTTTATTGGCATTTAGAAAATGAAGATGGGCCATTTGATTTTCAAACATCAATAGAAAAGGCAACCACATTGAAAGCAAAATTTGTGCAAGGTAAAGTTGAACAAAATCAAGTAAAGTTCTATTATGGTGATTTTTCAAGAAAGGTATATGTGACAACTGCAAATCTTCCTTCTATGGTTACGGCAAATGCAGGCGATGAAATTCAACTTCCTGTAATAAAACCAACAAGCAGTTCTGGTGATGAATTCTATGGCTGGGTAAATGCAACGACAGGCGAAAAATATTTACTTGCAAATTACTCTAGTCAAAGCGATTATAAGATTGCATATAATGGCGAACCATTAGTTTTATATGCTATTGGTTATACAGCACCAAATATTATCGTATAACAATGATAATAAAGCAAAATCAAGAATATAAAAACACGAAAAAGGGCGTTCTGTAAAAAGAGCGCCTTTTAAGTTATGATTTGTAAAAATATCGTGCAATTTTTAGGCGAGAATAAATATTTATTTTTTTATAAAAAAATAAGTGCAAAAACACTTGCAATATTTTGTATTATTGTTTAAAATAAAACCGATGAATAAAATAGTGGATTTTTGCGATAAATTTGAAATAACCGTAACCTGTGCATCTGGCGTTGAAAAGGTGGTAAAAAGCGAACTAAAGCGTTTAGGGTATGAAGATGCACCTGCGCTTAACGGCACGCTTACTTTTAATGGTGATATGCTTGCAGTTGCAAGGTGCAATATGTTCTTGCGCTCGGCAGATAGGGTGTATATAAAACTTGCAGAATTTCCAGCAACAACCTTTGATGACCTTTTTGATAATACAAAAGAAGTTAGGTTTGAAGATTTTATTCCACCAACGGCAAAAATCGTGGTTAACGGCAAATGCGTTAAAAGTACGCTTTATGCAATCTCGGCTTGTCAGAGCATTATAAAAAAGGCGATATGTGACAGGCTATCAAACATTTATAAAAGAACGCTAACCGAAAACGGCGCTTTATATCAAATAGAGTTTTCGATATTTAAGGACCAAGTTTGCATATACTTAAACACAAGTGGGTTAGGGCTACATAAAAGGGGCTATCGTGATTTAGTGGGCATTGCGCCTATAAAAGAAACTTTGGCATCGGCACTAATACTTCTTAGCGATTTTTATTATAAAAATCCGTTTTTAGACCCATTTTGTGGTTCGGGCACTATTGCGATAGAAAGTGCAAGGATTGCAATGAATATTGCAAGTGGCATAAATCGTAGGTTTGCCTTTAACGATTGGCAAAACTTTGATGAAAAATATTTTGACCTTGCAAGAGAAGAAGCCTTAGATAAAGAAACAAGAAACATTAAGTTAGAGATGTTTGCTTCAGACATTGACCCAAAAGCCATAAAACTTGCCAAAAGGCATGCAGAAAAGGCAGGGGTTTTAGATAAGATTAGGTTTGAGGTTTGCGATGTTAAAAATGTGAAAAACTCTTTAAGTGGTGGAACGATAATCACAAACCCACCTTATGGCGAAAGGGTTTATGATAAAGATGAAGCCAGCATTTGCAACAAAGAATTAGGCAATTTATATAAAAGGTTAGATAATTGGTCGGCATTTATTATAACAAGTGCTAAAAACTTTGAAAAAGAGTTCAAGAAAAAGGCCGATAGAGATAGGAAATTATATAACTCAAACAAAGAGTGTAGATATTATTTTTATTACAAAACTAAAGGAGACAACTTATGATAGACGGAAAATTATTGGTTGAAAAATTATTAAAGTATGCAAAAACATTTTTGCACCTTAATAGTAGAGATGAAATTTATATGAGAAATCTTTTGCTCAGAGAGTTCAAACTTTTAGAGCCACTTGAAGAAAGCACAGATTTATCATACATAGAAAAATTTGATGTTCCAGATGAACTTGTAATGGAAGTTGAAGAATATGCTATTGAAAACGGCTTAACAACCGATTTAGAAAGAAATTTATATTCTACATATATTTTCGGTATATTATCTCCACTTCCATCAAAGGTAAACCAAACTTTTATGGAAATTAAAAAAGAACAGGGCATAGAAAAGGCGTGCGAATATTTTTATAACCTTTCAATAAAGAACAACTATATTCAAAAGACGGCAATATCAAAGAATATGCTTTGGGTATATGAAGATGGCACGAGATATTTAGAAATCACAATTAACCTTAGCAAGCCTGAAAAGGACAATAAGGAAATTGCAAAACTCTTATCGGTTAATAAAGCTCAAAAATCAAAATATCCAGCCTGTTTCTTATGTAAAGAAAACGAAGGTTTCCAAGGCACTCTTTCTCACCCAGCAAGAGAAAATATTAGAACGATTTCTCTAAACCTTGGTGGTAAAGACTGGTTTGTTCAATATTCGCCATACGCTTATTATAACGAGCATATGATAGCAATTTCAAACGACCATCAACCAATGCACATCGCTGATGACACGGTTGAAAAAATTATGGACTTTGTGGACTTTTTCCCTAACTATATGATAGGCTCAAATGCAGCCCTTCCTATTATCGGTGGTTCTATACTTAATCACGAACACTTCCAAGGTGGCGAACATCTTATGCCAATGCACAAAGCCCCAATTAAAAAGGCTATGAAATGCGATAAATATAAAAATGTAAATGTTGGCATTGTTGATTGGTATAACAGTGTTATCAGACTTTCATCAAAGGATAGAAAAGAAATTTCAGACTTTGCAAAGGCAATCATTAACGCTTGGGAAAAATATACCGATGAAAGCGTTGGTGTTATCGCTTATACTGACGGCGTTAGACATAACTCACTCGCTCCTGTTTGCAGAAAGCAAGGCGATGAATATATCATCGATATGATACTTAGAAACAATCGCACGAGCGAAGAATATCCAGACGGCATATTCCACGCACACCCAGAATATCATAACATCAAAAAAGAAGGTATCGGTTTAATCGAAGCAATGGGCTTATTTATTCTTCCAGGAAGACTAAAGAAACAACTCGCTATGATAGCAGATATTTTATGCAAAAAAGAAAAATACGATTATAGTGCACTTTGCGATAAGGAAAACTACTTATTCGCACACAAAGACATGATAAAAGCACTTGTTGAAGAAGGTTATCACGATAGTTTTGAGAGTGCAGAAAAGAGAGTTACTGATTATGTAAACAACGTTTGCAAAAACATACTCTTTAACACAGCAGTATTCAAAAATGATGATAAAGGACAAGAAGCATTTGTTAAATTCTTGAATTCTTGCGAAATAAAATAAGTTTTTATAAAAAGGAAAAATATGAAACTAAGAAATCAAGACAATCAAGATTATGATATAATAATACTTGCAGGTCAATCAAATGCAGTTGGCAATGGTTTGGGTGAAAGCCAAAATCCTTGGCAAGAGCGAGATGACATATATATGCTTGATAACGATTATGACAAAGGCTACAAGCGCCCAACTCCACAAGAAGTTTATATTGACATAAAAGGGCACGAGGATTGCTATACGCATATAGCAAGAGAAAAAGGAACGGAAGAAAAAATAGGCACGTTTTATCTAACTTTTGCTAAACTTTATGCAGATAAATATCTTGAAAAGGGCAGAAAAGTTTTGATTGTAAACACTCCAATCGGTGGCACGGGCTTCAAGGGTGGACATTGGGGACAAAAAGATTATATTTATAATCGTATGATTGAAATGGTTGACCTATCTATCGCTATGAACAAAAACAACAGGGTTGTTTGCGTTTTGTGGCATCAAGGCGAGCACGATGCCTATGAAAATAGAGATTTAACCTATGACCAAATAAGAGATTATTATTCTAAAAACTTTAACGAACTATTTAACTCTATAAGAACAAGGTATGGCAACGATAAGCCGTTTATATGTGGTGGATTTACACC
>JAZOMM010000133.1:0-4966 GCA_045653965.1 Christensenellaceae bacterium
CCACCTGCTGCGTGGGTGTGAATATCAACTAAGCCCGGTCCAACAAAATTGTTTTCTGCATCGATAATTTCAGCATCTTTTGGGATATCAATATTTTTAGCCTTGCCAAAATCAACAATAACGCCGTTATCAATAAGGATAACGCCGTTTTCAATAACGTGGTCTGGCATTATTATGTTTGCGTTTATAATCGCTTTCACTCTAAATTCTCCTACCTGTTTATAACTTGGTTATAACAATACAAATACATTATATATGGTTTTTAAAAAATAGTCAATACTAAATCGGGAAATTTTGTCAATTTATTTAGTTATTTACTTATTTTTACAGGCTTTCTATACGCCTTTTGTCATTTCGGTGAGTAACGCTCCTAAATAATGCGATATGCACTCGTTAACTATCTTAAACTCGCCATCATATTCGATTTCCATTATACTTGCATTACATACATAGTCTATGTTTTTAAGTTCATTTACTTTTAAGCCCATAAGTGCGCCTTGAAGCCCTTTTATAAGCCCACCGTGTGTTGCAACTACAACTGTTTTGCCTTCATTTTCTTTGGCTATATCAAGAAGTGCGTTTTTTGCCCTTTGCATAACTTCGCTCATGCTTTCGCCACCTGTTGCACGCATATCTTCATGATAGTTTTGCCACTTTTTATAGTCATGGGAATAAAGTTCGTTTATTTTTGCTATGGTTTTGCCTTCCCAAACTCCACCATAAATTTCACGCAAGTTTTTAGTAGTTTTTATTGGCATATTAAGTTTGTCTGCAAGTGGCTTAATTGTGCTAACTGCACGATTTAGGTCGCTTGAATATATGGCATCAATTTTATAATTTTTATAAATATAGTCGCTTGCAAGTTCACCTTGTTTAAGTCCTAAATCAGTTAGTGGTGCATCTAAATGTCCTGTAAATGTTCCGTCAAGGTTAGACTGACTAAATCCGTGCCTAACAACTAAAATTTTAACCATAATATCTCCTTAAAAACTAGTTTTATATATTGTATCAAACTAAAAATTAAAAGTCAATTGTAAAATTATAGCATAAATTGTATAAAAGATAAAAAAATAATTTTTTTATGCATAAAAACGCTTTTATTTTTTTATAAAATGTGATAGAATATATCTCGTTGATACGCGAGCATGGCGGAATTGGCAGACGCGCTAGACTTAGGATCTAGTGGGAGACCGTGGGGGTTCAAGTCCCTTTGCTCGCACCAAAAGAGTTCGAGTCGAACCGATAAGGTTTGATACGAACTCTTTTTTGTTGTGATTAAAGAGCAAAGGGGCTTGAATATGGAGAAAATTTGATTTATCAAATTTGTCCGTAGGACTAAACAGTGGTCACCCACTGTTTATCGGGTAGGTCGCACAGGCGAAAGTCCCTTTGCTTATAATTTGCTCGCTAAAATACAAAATGCTCTATGCCAAATCACATAGAGCATTTTTATATTGTTTTATTTAATTAAATATCTAAATTTTCTTCTAAAAATAATGGGCTATCTAAAAATTCACTAACTGTCATATTAAAACCTGATGCAATTAAAATAACAGTTGATAATAAATTATCCTTTACTGTTTCGTGAATAATATTTTTTAGTGTTGAATGTGTTATTCCACTATTCATTGCTAATCTATATTGAGTTATATTCTTTTCTTTTAATAATTGACTTATCCTTAAAGCAACTGCCCTATTAACACAATTATTCATACATCATTTTCCTTATAGTTTCATACAACTATATTGTACTAAAAGAAAAATTTTATTTATGGTTGCATACAACCATAAAATGTGTTACAATTTATATGGTTTCATATAACCATATAAGGTGAATTATGATAAAAAATTGTTCAGTGTTTGGGCATAGCACAATTGAAACAACAAGCAAATTAGAAAATCGGCTTTATTTAATATTTGAAGATTTAATTAAAAAAGGTTATGAGACTTTTTATTTTGGTGGCTTTGGGATGTTTGATGAACTTTGCCATAAAATTATCAGCGAATTAAGAGAAAAATACAGGCAAATTAAAAGAATTTTTTGTCTATCAGACCCACGCCACTTAAGGTTAAACAAACGACCTAAATATTTAAAAAATGAAGATTATGAAGATTTTGTTTATTTGGAATTGGAGTTTGATTGGTGGTATAAAAGAATATATTATAGAAATTGTGCAATAATTGACAAAAGCGACATTGTTGTTTTTTATGTAGAAAAAAAAGAAAATTCTGGTGCATATAAAACATTTAAATATGCCCAAAAAATGAAAAAATCTTTTATAAATATTTTAGAACAATAATTTACCCAACATTTCTGCGACTTGGATAAAAAAACACTTGAGCAATGTTTAGCATTGCTCAAGTGTTTTTTGGTGGAGGCGCAGAGACTTGCACTCTGGTCTTATACGCTTTACAAAAGTTTTCTACATACTTATCTAAACTTTTATTTTCGTGATAATTTTGGTAGTTAGCGACCAAGAATTATCCTTAGATTTCTTAAGTCCACCCTTTAGCGAAATCAAACTAAAGGATAGTTCCCTGTCTTGTTGACGCCGTTTTCCCTTCCAACAGGCGAGAAAGGAAACAGCGTTCGCTTAATTAAGCAGCGAATGCAAATTCGTTATTGTTTGCATTTAAATTTAATTTTCAGGTTTTTTACGAAGCCCAAAAACACTTCGGTATGCTTATACCCTTATAAACAACGCACAATCGAATCTAAAACGCCCCCATAATTGCCAAGAAATCTTGGCAAAAAATTAAATATCGTTTATTTCGTATGGTGTTAGTTGATATACATAGTGATTTAGCCAATTCATATAGATAAGGTTTGCAGTTGATGACCAACACATTTTTATGTCACCCTTATCCCCACTTACATAATAGTTTTGTGGTGGGTCGATTTTAAGCCCCTTATCTAAATCACGCTTATATTCGAGTTCTAATGTATCTCTATCATATTCTGCGTGACCTGTTATGAATATAAACTTGTTATCTTTTGAACGGATAATGCTTGCGCCCGCTTCTTTTGAACTTGCAAGAAGCACGATGTCTTTACACTTCTTGATATCTTCTTCATACACGGTAGTATGGCGAGAATGTGGCATAAAGAACCTGTCATCAGTTCCCTTTAATAGTTTATCATAACTCACTAACTTTTTATGCTTAAACACGCCGAAAAGTTTCTTTTCAAGTGGGTGTTTTTCTATGCCATAATAATAGTGCAACGCTGCTTGTGCTCCCCAACAAATAAAGAGAGTACTCGTTACGCTTTTTTTAGCAAATTCAAAAATTTCTTCAAGTTCCTTCCAATATTTAACTTCCGAAAATTCCATTTCTTCAACAGGCGCACCCGTGATAATCATGCCGTCAAACTTTTGGTTTTTTACTTGTTCAAATGTTTTATAAAACTTGTCCAAATGTTCAAATGGCGTGTTCTTACCCACATAACTTGTGGTGCTGACCAAAGTTATGTTTACTTGAAGTGGCGAGTTTGAAAGCAACCTCATAAGTTGTGTTTCCGTTACGATTTTTGTTGGCATCAAGTTGACAATGGCAATCTCAAGTGGTCTAATATCTTGCTTTGCTGCCCTTTGATTATTCATAACGAATATATTTTCCGACTGTAAAATCTTTGCGGCTGGAATATCTTTTGGAACTATGATAGGCATTTATTTTCTCCTAATGTACTTTTTTGTGTAAGTATTTTTCTTAAATATTATCTAATGCTTGTTTAATGTCTGCGATCAAGTCTTCTGCATTTTCGATACCACAAGAATATCTAATAAGTGTTGGTGTGATACCTGCTGCTTCTAACTGAGCATCTGTCATTTGGCGATGGGTTGCATTTGCCGGGTGCAAGCAACAAGTTCTTGCATCTGCAACGTGTGTTTCAATTGCTGCAACTTTTAGGCTTTTCATAAACTTTTCAGCCGTTTTTCTATCACCCTTAACAGCAAAACTGAGCACACCACAAGAGCCGTTTGGTAAGTATTTTTGACCAAGTTCATAATACTTGTCGCTCTTAAGTCCACAGTATCTAACCCATTCAATCTTATCGCTTGCTTCTAAGAATTCTGCAACCTTTTGTGCGTTTTCGCAATGGCGTTTCATTCTTACGTGCAAACTTTCTAAACCAAGGTTAATATAAAATGCGTGTTGTGGAGATTGGATTGAACCAAAGTCTCTCATAAGTTGGGCTGTTGCCTTTGTGATAAACGCACCACCATTACCAAACTTTTCTGCATAAACGATGCCGTGATAACTATCGTCTGGTGTGCAAAGTCCTGGGTATTTATCTTTATGAGCCATCCAATCGAACTTACCTGCATCGATGATAGCACCACCAACTGAAACGCCGTGTCCATCAATATACTTTGTTGTTGAGTGAGTAACGATATCTGCACCCCACTCGATAGGACGGCAATTTATAGGTGTTGCAAAAGTATTATCGATAATGAAAGGAACGCCATGCTTATGCGCAACCTTTGCAAAGAGTTCGATGTCTAAAACCGAGCACGCTGGGTTGGCAATCGTTTCGCCAAACACTGCCTTTGTGTTAGGTCTAAATGCTGCTTCGATTTCTTCTTCGGTTGAATCTGGAGAAATAAAAGTGAAATCAATGCCCATTTTTTTCATTGTAACAGCAAAAAGGTTAAATGTTCCACCATAAATTGCTGAACTTGAAATTACGTGGTCGCCACAATTTGCAATGTTAAAGATTGAATAGAAGTTTGCTGCTTGACCTGATGATGTGAGCATTGCTGCCGTGCCACCTTCTAATTCGCAAAGTTTTGCTGCAACCAAGTCGTTTGTTGGGTTTTGAAGCCTTGTGTAAAAATAGCCACTTGCTTCTAAGTCAAAAAGTTTGCCCATGTCTTCACTTGTGTCATACTTAAAGGTTGTGCTTTGGTAAATTGGGATTTGCCTTGGCTCGCCATTTTTTGGGGTATAACCACCTTGAACACAA
>JAZOMM010000134.1:0-8977 GCA_045653965.1 Christensenellaceae bacterium
CGATGATAAATTAAAGCACCCAATAAAGAAATGGAATTTAAGAAAAATTTACAAACAAAATAGGGGCGTTATAGAAAGGGCAAACGCCTTTTTTGTGGAGAACAAATGGAAATAAAATTTATGAAACTTGCAGTAAAGCAAGCATTAAAGGCAGAAAAACTAGATGAAGTGCCAATCGGTGCAGTTATCGTTAAAGACGGAAAGGTAATTGCAAGGGCGCATAACCTTATGGAAAAAACCCAACTTGCAACAGCCCATGCCGAAATTTTGGCAATAAATAAAGCGTGCAAAAAACTAAAGAGTTGGCGCTTAGACGGTGCTGAAATTTATGTAACCATAGAGCCTTGTGCAATGTGTGCTGGGGCAATAGTAAACGCAAGGATAAAAAAGGTGTATTTTGGCGCTTATGAAAAAAAGAGTGGTTGTGCTGAAAGTAAATATTCTGTGCTTTCGGATAGTGGACTTAATCATAAAACAGAGTTTGTTGGTGGAATAGAACAAGAAACTTGTGCAAATATTATAAAAAATTATTTTAAAGGCAAGAGATAATTAGAAAAAGCCTTGACTAAATGAAAATTTTGTAATAAAATTAAGATAAGGTAGTATATGTACACAAAGTTACATTAGGAGAAAAATTTATGATTACACATGGCAACAAAATTGAAGTTTTGTCAGGCAACTCTAATAGACCATTAGCAGAAGCAGTTGCAACAGAACTCGGACTACCACTTAGCAGTGCAGAAGTTGGAAAGTTTTCTGATGGCGAAATCAGTATCACACTTCCACAAACGGTTAGAGGCAGAGACGTATTTATTATTCAATCAACATCAATGCCTGTAAACGATAACCTTATGGAACTTCTTATCATGATTGATGCATGTAAAAGAGCATCAGCAGGAAGAATTACAGCAGTTATTCCATACTTCGGCTATGCTAGACAAGACAGAAAGGCTCGTCCAAGAGACCCAATCACAGCAAAACTCGTGGCTGATATCTTAACGAGTGCTGGCGCTGATAGAGTTTTAACAATGGACCTTCACGCAGCACAAATCCAAGGATTTTTCGATATTCCTGTTGACCACCTTTATGGTGCACCAATCCTTGCAAAATACTTCAAAAAGAGAATGGACGAAAACTGGGTAGTTGTTTCACCAGACGTAGGCTCTGTAGGTAGAGCAAGAAACTTTGCTTCAAGAGTAGATGCGGCACTCGCAATCGTTGATAAGCGTCGCCCTAAGGCTAACGCTATTGAAGTTATGAACGTTATCGGTGACGTTAAAGGTAAATGTTGCGTAATGCTCGACGATATGATTGACACTGCTGGCACAATTTGTCAAGGCGCACAAGCACTTGTAAACAACGGTGCAAAAGAAGTTTATGCTTGTTGTACACACGGCGTGCTAAGTGGCCCTGCAATGGAAAGATTAACAGCATCACCAATTAAAGAAGTTGTTGTTTTAGACACGATTGACCTTCCAGAAGAAGTTAAAAACAATCCAAAGGTTAAGGTTTTGTCAGTTGCAAAACTTATTGCTAAGGCAATCACATCCATCTATTCGGATTCTTCGCTTTCAGCAATTTACGAATAATTATTTACTAAAAGAAGAAGCCGTTTGATAAAACGGCTTTTTTATTGGAGAAGTATATGAAACTAATCGTAGGGCTTGGCAATCCAGATGACAAGTATAAAAACACCTTTCATAACCTAGGTTTTATGTGTGTGGACAAACTTTGTGAAAAACTTGGAATTGAGTTCAAAAAAACACAAGGCAAAGCGCTTATTGCAGAAACTAGGTGTAATCAAGAAAAGGTTATAATTGCAAAGCCACAAACGTATATGAACTTAAGTGGTGATAGCGTTAGCGAACTCGTTAAGTTTTATAAGATAGAAAGTAAAGACTTAATCGTTGTATATGATGACTATGATATAAGTGTTGGCAGTGTAAGGATAAGAAAAGAAGGCTCTGCTGGAACACATAATGGTATGCGTGATATAATTGCCAAGTTAGGAAATAGCAATTTTCCACGCATAAGAATAGGTTTTAAGCCTTTGGTAGACAAACAAATTCCACTTATTAACTATGTTCTTTCTGGAATTTCTGCTGAAGACAAGCCTATATTTGAGCAAACATTAACGCTATCGGCAAATGCGCTTTATGATTTTGCTCATTCAAAAGATTTAGAAAAAATAATGCAAAGTTATAACATAAAGGCATAAGCCTTTTTGCTTAGGTAAATTATGCTTAATAAACTTTTAGCACTAAAAAATAGAGAAAATTCCTTAAGTGAATTTTGCTCATCAGTCCGTCAAGGCATGCCTTTGGCGGTTTTTGGCGCGAGCGAACCTTTTAAGCATTATTTAACTTCGCTGTTAGATGACAAGGTTTTATATATTGCAAAAGATATATTGTCTGCCCACTCAGCGTTAAAAGCCGTAAATGAAATGGCAGGAAAAACTGCTATTATTATTCCACCAAAAGATGAACTTCTTTTAATGACAAAGGCTTTTTCAAGGGATAATAGTTATAGTAGAATTAGTGCGTTAGATGATATAGATAAGGCTGATGTTATTATAACCTTGCCACAAACCTTAATGCAAACAGCACCTAAAAAACTTTGTAGTTTAACTTTAGAAAAAGATTGTGATTATGTGCAAACTGATGCCGTAAAAGAACTTATAAAACTTGGCTATCAAAGGGTAGACACGGTTGTAAATCAAGCCACTTTTGCAGTTAGGGGGGATATACTAGATGTTTTTGCCATAAACTCTAATAACCCTTATCGCATAGACTTTTTTGGTGATACTGTCGAAGCCATTAAGGAATACGATGTTGAAACAAGGCAAAATTTAGGTTATACCAGCAAAATAAAAATTTTGCAAGCAACCGAGTTTATTTTTGCCGATGATGACATAAACTCGTTTAAGAAATTACTTAAAGAAGAAATTGCAAGTTCAAACAAAAACCAAAGACAAAGAAGAAATGAACTTTTAGATGATATCGAACTTTTAATTGAGACTAAAGCCTATGATAGACTTGATGTTCTTGGCGTGCTCTCTAAAAACTCGGCAACGATATTTGATTTATTGCCAAATGAAACGGTGGTAATATTTGATGAGCCAAAACTAATAAACGAAGTGGCTAGTTTGAACTACACCGAGTTTATCGAAAGGTATAAGTCCTTGCTTGATGGTGGCGAAGTATTTTCCTTTGCAGATAAAAACTTAATGGATATAGATGCCCTTAAAGAAAGGTTAAAGAAGTTTAGACTTGTTGCAATGCAAACATTGTCAACAGCCATACCATTTTTTAATCCACTTAAAATTATAAACCCGCAAAATTCAGGGGTTGCCGATTATCAACTAGACTTTAAAGAAGTGTTTACTGATATTGACAACTGGCTAAAGTCGGGTTATTCAATAACAGTTTGCACGGGCGATGTAAAAAGGGCAGACAAGTTTAACTTTGAACTTTCCTTAAAAGGCATTGCCTCTGCCATTGAACTTGAGGGCGATTTAAGGGGCGTTGATATAAGACTGCAAAAATTAGAAAAAGGCTTTATTTTTCACGAAGAAAAGGCAGTCGTTATAGGCAGTGGCAATCTCTTTGCAAAAGCACCAAGTTCAAGAGCAAGAAAAGCAAAACAAACATTTTTCTCTGCACCTGAAGTGGGGGACTATTGCGTTCACGAAACGCACGGCATAGGTAGGGTGCTTGGGAACAAAAAGATAAGTTCAACCGAAGGCACAAAAGACTACATTGCCGTTGAATATTATGGTGGCGACATTTTATATATACCTGTCGAGCAAATGGACATACTCTCAAGGTATTTAGGAAGTGATAAAAAGCCACGCCTTTCTAAAATCGGTGGAAAGGACTTTGAAAATATTAAAAAAAGGGTTAAAGAAAGCATTAAAAAGATGTCTTTCGACCTAAAGAAATTATATCAAGAGCGAGAAGAACTAAAAGGATATCAGTTCACTAATGACGATGAACTTCAAGGTATATTCGAAAGTAAATTTCCTTTTGAGGACACTCCCGACCAAATAACTGCAAACCAAGATATCAAAAATGATATGACAAGTGGTAAAGTTATGGATAGGCTTGTTTGTGGCGACGTTGGGTTTGGAAAAACCGAAGTGGCGTTTAGGGCTGTGTTTAGGGCGATTGCAGATGGAAAGCAAGTGGCAATGCTTGCACCAACAACAATACTAACCGAACAACATTACAACACGGCAGTTCAAAGATTTAGCGACTTTGGAATAAAAATTGCAGTATTAAACAGGTTTAAAAGTAAAAGAGAACAAGACAAAATAATTTTAGCCCTAAAAAATGGTGATATCGACTTTGTGATAGGCACGCATAGACTTCTTAGCAAAGATGTAGAGTTTAAGGACTTAGGACTACTCGTTCTCGATGAAGAACAAAGGTTTGGCGTTGAGCATAAAGAAAAGATTAAACTCTTAAAAAGCAACATAGATGCCATAACGCTAACGGCAACTCCTATTCCAAGAACACTTCATATGTCACTTTCTGGAATAAGGTCTATAAGTACAATAAACACCCCACCAAAAAAGCGTTTGCCTGTGCAAACTTATGTTTGTGAACAGACGGATATGCTAATAAAAGATGCTTTAACAAGAGAAATAAACAGGGGTGGTCAAGCCTTTATTCTATACAATAGGGTGGATAGTATCTTTAATTTTGCAAGCAGTGTTCAAGCCCTTTTACCAAATGCAAAATTCACCGTTGTACATGGACAAATGGATGAAAAGGTTATGGAACAAAGCATAATGCAGTTTTATCGTGGCGAAAGTGACGTGCTTATATCCACAACCATAATAGAAAACGGAATAGACCTACCTAAAGCCAACACTCTAATAGTAATCGATGCCGATAGGCTTGGGCTTTCAACCCTTTATCAACTAAAGGGTAGAGTTGGAAGAAGCGATAGGCTAGCATACGCATACTTTACATTCAAAAGAGAAAAAGTTTTATCGCAAAACGCTTTTGAAAGGCTAAATGCTATAGTAGAGTTTACCGAAATGGGCAGTGGAATAAAAATTGCCATGCGTGACTTGGAAATAAGGGGGGCAGGCAATATTTTGGGTGCTGAGCAACACGGGCATATGGATAAAATCGGTTATGAACTTTATTCTAAACTTTTAAGGGAAGAAATTGAAGGAAAAGAAGAAGTAGTTCCAGAACTCGATGTAAGGCTTTCTGCATTTATACCTGACACTTATATAGATAGCAATGTTGCAAAGATGGATGCGTATAAAGAAATAGCAGAGATTTCTTCGTTAGAAAGCGAAGTTGAGTTTAGAAATTCTATTGTCGATGCTTATGGCAGTTTGCCAGAAGAAACTGATAATTTAATCGACATTGCCGTTGTAAAGATGTTAGGTACAAAACTTGGCGTTAAAAAGATTGTTATCACTAAAGATCAAACTTCTATTATAATGAACGATTTTTCTATATTTTCATCAGAAAATTTGCAAAATGCTATGGATAAATATAGCGACTTTGTAAAGATATCTATGTCGGTAGAACCAGCCATTGAATTTTTAAGGAGTGGTGGCACAAATATAGATATGCTAAAAAAAGTGCGTGCCTTTTTAGTTTGTGCAGTGAAAAATAAATAAAAAATTAGTAGAATACCAAAAAAAATTATATATTTACTTGCAAAAAATCACTAGATAGTATATAATCTATAAGATAATATTATTATGACTTATTATGGGAGACTGTATATGAGAAAGTTTTTCGTTACAATAACAACGATTTTGTTGGTGGCTGTTCTTTGCCTATCATCACTTTTCGGATGCAAACTTATAACCACTAATAATGAAAGGGACATGAAACAAGTTGTTGCAACAATTAAAATTGATGATGCACCAATGAAAACCATTTATAAAAAAGACGTAGTTGTTGCATTTAATAACTATATCGCTAGTGGTGGTGGTTATGACACGGAAACTAACGAAGTTTTCAAAGAGGTTATTGATTCTTTAATCCAAAATGCCCTTCTCGTTCAATATTCAATGAAGTATTTTGCTGAAAAGCAAAGTGTTACAGGTGAACAAAAGTGGCAAATTGAAACATATCTTAGCGCTGATGATATTTTAGATTGCAAATATAACTCTTATTTAAAGATTGAAGAATTCATAGAAGATTATATAAAAGATAAGCCAGAAGAAGAAGTGGGTGACACTTATACAGGCGCTGTTAGAGTTGTTCCAACAGGCGCAACAGTTAGCAAAGAAGTTTCAAACGACAGAAAACAAAACTATATCGATACTTTCTGGGCAAATGTAGTAGATGCAAATTATAATGCTTATGTTAAAGCAATCAACACGTTAAAAACTAACGACCTTTTGGGCGATTATGAATATGGCAACATTGAAACTATTGAATATTATAAACAAGTGTTAGTTGCTTATGAAGAAGGTGCGATTGTTGAAAAACTTCAAGAAAGCATCGAAAAAGAAGCACGTAGCATTGTTAATTACGACAAAGTAAAAGAATTATATGAAACAAAATTCAATAACCAAAAAGACAATGTTGATTTAGCAACATCTATTTCAAGCGTTAAGGCAGATAGCCCAATTCTATATGGTCAAAACGGATATGGTATGGTTTATCATATTTTGCTTAAAGCAGATGATGCTATGACTGAAGAACTAACAAAGTTAAAAGAAAAATACAAAAAAGATAACGAAACACCTTCATATGAGTTAAGTGTTTATAGAGCAGATAGAGAAAAAGTTTTTGAAGGTATTAAGGCTCAAGACCAAAGGTCAAGTTGGATTGAATCTAAGTATGACTTTGGTGGCGACACAACTGCAATAAAGGGATATAGCAAAGCCTTTACAGGTGATTACACACTTTATAGCGAACAAAGTTTACCTTTCTTTGGCGATGTTGTTCAATTAAATAAGCAAGACGAAAACGAAGATGATTATAGACCAAGATATCGTGTTGATGACGTTAAGAAGTTTAGTGTTGGTGAAGTTCTTTCTATTATAAACGAATATTTATATAACGGAACGGCAGACGTTTCACAAGTTAAAGACCGTGCAGTATATACGGCAACAACATTAAATGCTGATTACGATAGTAGAGTTAAAGAATTGATATTTGCTTTCTCTCAAGATGACAGCGATTCAGCACTTAACACTTATAAAGGTTATGCAATTAAGCCAACTCCTGACGGAACTGAAACTGAAGAATGGCAATTAGAGTTTGCTGAAGTCGGCAGACAAATGATTACTAAAGATGAAAAGACCTTTATGCTCGTTGCAACCGATCATGGCTATCACATCATGTTCTTCTCTGAATATTTTGGAAACGGATATTCTTACCCTACATTAGAACAATATTTAGAAAAAGAATTTAAGTTCTCAAATAGCAATATAACATCTTGGGAAGAAGAATTTAATTATATGGTAGAAAATTATGTAGATTATAAAAATACCGATAATTATATGTATATTCTTTATAATGAGTATGCATCAACATATGTTCAAGATGCTTATAATAAAGCGACTGAGATAATCTTTGACCAATATGCAGAAGATTCGAACGTTGTTGTTAGATTCCAAGATTCATACAAAGATTTAATTGAAAAATAAAAAACTTATCAGGGCAAGACGGTTTTCGTTTTGCCCTTAATTTTAAGGCTTTATCTTAAAAATCTATTTTAACAAAATTATGATATTATTTTTTGATACCGAAACAACGGGGCTATATCCCGGACAAATATGTCAACTTTCATACATAATGCAAACTAAAGAAGGAATAAGTGCTAAAAACTTTTTCTTTAGTGTTGATTATGTAGAGCCAAGTGCACTTGCCGTGCACGGCTTTTCGGTGCAAAAATTAAAAGAGTTATCATCAGGAAAAGAATTTTTACATCATTTTAACCAAATAAGTGCTGACTTTGAAAAAGCCGATATCATATGCGCACATAACACAAGTTTTGACTTTTCGTTTATGCGAAATGAATATGATAGGTTAGGTCAAACGTTTTATATCAAAAACGAATTTTGTTCAATGAAAAAATCCACGCCTATTTGCAAACTTCCAAGAAAGAGTGGCATAGGTTATAAATATCCAAAACTAAGCGAACTATGTGCATTTGTTGGAATTTCAGACTTAGATATAAGCAAACAAGTTTGCACCTTGTTTGGCACTAACTCGGCTTTCCACGATGCAAGGTTTGATACTTCGGCACTATACTTAGCAGTTAATAAATGCATACAATTAGAATACTTTAAGGACTTAAACGAATACTTATGATAAAGATTGAAACACACGCACACACAGGTGGAAGTTGGTGTGCATTATGCGAACTAGAAGAAATTTTTAAACACTATAAAAGTTATGGCTATGGTGGAATAGTTGTAACAAACCACTATTCTTATGCCGAATACAAAAGTCACGAGTGCAAAAGTTTTAGAGAGTATGCAAAATATTTTTTATCCTTAATAGAAAGCGCTGTTGAAATGGGTAAAAAGTATGATATGAAGGTCTTTTATGGCGCTGAAGTAAGGTTAAATAGCGATAAAACCGAGTATGTGCTTTATGGCTTTGATAAAAACTTTTTGCTTGACAATGCAAACCTATGGGAATTTACGCAAGAAGAACTTTTTAAGATTGCAAATTCAAATGGTCTATTTATGTATCAATCTCACCCTTTCAGACAGGGGGTAACGGTGGGCGATGCAAGGTTTATGCATGGTGCAGAAAGTTTTAACGGACACTTTCACCACGTAAACAACAACGTGCCTGCAAAAGAGTTTTGTAAAAAGAATAATTTAATCGAAATGAGTGGCACAGACTTTCACGACCCAGGTCAACCTGTTACTGCTGGAATTTATATACCAGAAGATATAAACGATAATACCGAACTTGTAAAATACATAATGTCAAAAAAGGCAAAACTTGTCAATGAAAGGGATATGTATATCGATTGG
>JAZOMM010000135.1:0-2206 GCA_045653965.1 Christensenellaceae bacterium
CAATAAATTTCTTCAACGGAGTAAGTACCAAAGTCTTCTGCGTTTCAAGCACGCATGGTTTTCCATCTTTCATCACCACCACGCCGCAATGCGTAATCGTAGAACGAGTACCCATTTTTATCAAAGGCGACTGTTGCGACAACGAAGTTTGAAAAATTACATCACCCTCTCGCACATCCTCCACCGGCGCTTTTGTTGCAGTCATCACCTCCACCAACATAGAACGAAAAGGATATGCAACAACACATAAAATTACACCTATAATTATAAATGCTTTTTTCATATAAATAATTTTTATTCTTCAAAATAATAATACTTTATTGTCTTATCTTCATAGTTCAACACAAAAGTCTCCCTCGTCCATTCATAAGTATCATCATTTCTCCATTCGCATTCCTTTCTATAATTATCCTTATCTATCTCTATTGTCGTTGTTTTAACCCCTTTCCCATAAGTCTCAATAAAAGAAGCATCTTTCGGTTCAAAACGTTCCACAAAATCATTCCATACCTTTTTATTCTTCACTAACAAAGTAACACTTTTGTTCAAATCTGGATGCCCCCAGCAATACCACTCTTCAACCTCATAATCATCACTATTAAAATCATATTCAACAAACGCCTCCATCATTTCAATCACTTCATCAGCCGAATCGCAAACTGAAGTGTTCATTGCCATATCAAAAAGTAATAAACTAACCACAATTAGAACCACAAAAACAATTATACCACCCAAAACCAACCAACCCAAAATCTTTCCTAATAAACTCATTTTATTCATAACACTAAAAAATTAAAAATCCTTATCTATAACGCATTACAATCTCAAAATATTGCATAAATCTTATTTTTCATAATAGCATATCAACTTAAAAGGATGTAACACGCCTATTTTTTCAAGTTCATAAAACAATTGTTCGTACAAGACGATTGAAAACTTATCTGTTATTTTAAAAGTAGTTCTGCTCGGAACTTTCCAGGTATAATCACATTCAGCTACATAACACAGTTTTCCGTTGATTTCTTGTTCGCTTAATATACACCAATTTAATAAGATAGCCCCATCTTTTTCTGGAGAACTAAAAGCATAATCATTATCTCCATTCCAAGCCATTTTACCCAATTGATTATTTTCAAATCTTTTTTTAATCTTAGGTGTAATCCACTTATTAGAATGCATATAAACAGTATCTTCATCTGTTATAAGCATTTGAAAATTTGCATACGCAGCTTCACTGCAATAAAATGAACCAACTGTGCAAATCCCCAAATGCAAAGTCAGAATACTACCTTTTTCATATAAAGATAGTTCTTGATTATTTGCTATTTTTTCCACACATTTAGTCTGAATATCAGAACAAAGCCAATAACATCCATTTGCAATAAGCAAGATAACAATTATTATAACACTAATAAGAAATTTCCTCATAAATTTCATACAGAGTTTTATATTTGCATTACCCTCATAATCTTGCAAATCAAAATTGCTTATAAAATCTGAATTATTTAAATTAGTATCCATGACTTAAAATATTATTTTATAGAAAATAAATAATCAAACATATAGAGTTTGCAAAGTTCTAAGGTGTCGAATATCAAAGTGTTATAGTAAACGCCATTTTTTATATGTCTGCCAATCCCACCCTTCTAAGGCAGACTGCCCCGGCATGGAATCGGCAACGACAAATGTAATATTTATTTCTTAATAAAACAAAATTTTTGTTGATTATTTTTTTGTGTTTTTAAGCATAAAAGTTACCAGTTAGGAAAAAATATTAATTGTTTTTTACTGACAAAAAATATAGAAAATAATTCTATAAAAAAGAAAATTTTCTATCCTTTACTATCAAGCAAGGTGCAAGCAACTTTCACCGAAGAAAACCGTCACTTTTACACCTGTAATTTGCAAAATCTACAAAGTTGTATTTTTTAACTATAAAAATTACCACACAAAGCCAACTTTGCAATTGCAAAGTTGCAAAGTTACTAATAGATTGATTATCTTGATTTTAGAAAAACGTTATTTCGGAACTTTGCAAGTACAAAAAGAGGTAATGATATTAATAATCAGCATGTTATGCCGAACTTTGCCAACTTTGCAAACTTTGCAAGTCCTTATTTAACGTGTGTCTTTTCCTAAAATAAGTAGACATTTTTGGGGTTATTTTACTAAAAATATAGACATATTCCTAAAAAAATAGTCATTG